>JBQGCR010000884.1:0-7737 GCA_052038585.1 Kineosporiaceae bacterium | reverse complement strand
CGGCTCGTCGACAGCGGCGACATGCTCATCGGGGACCTCACGGCGTTCCTGTCCTACATCATGCAGATCCTCATGAGCGTCATGTTCGCCGTCATGATGGTGGCCTTCATTCCGCGGGCCGCCGCCTCGGGGGAGCGGATCGCGCAGGTGCTCGACGTCGAGCCCGCCGTCGTCGACCGGCCGGACCCGGTCGTGCCCCCGACGGTCCACGGGGTCGTCGAGCTCCGGGACGTCACCTTCGCCTACCCCGGGGCCGACCTGCCGGTCCTGCACGACGTTTCGCTGCGCTTCGAGCCGGGCCGGCTCACCGCGGTCGTCGGCAGCACGGGCTCGGGGAAGACGACGCTGCTCAACCTCCTGCCCCGGCTCTACGACGTGACGTCCGGCGCGGTGCTGCTCGACGGCGTCGACGTCCGCGACTGGCCGCAGGAGACGCTGCGCTCCCACCTCGGCGTCGTGCCGCAGAAGGCGTTCCTCTTCAGCGGCACCGTCGCCGCGAACGTGCGCACCGGACGGCCGGACGCGAGCGACGACGACGTCCGCGAGGCGCTCGCCACCGCGCAGGCCACCGACTTCGTCGACGCCCTGCCCGAGGGCCTCGACGCGCCCGTCGACCAGGGCGGGGCGAACCTGTCCGGCGGGCAGCGCCAGCGCCTGGCCATCGCCCGCGCCCTCGTCCGCCGCCCGGCGGTCTACCTCTTCGACGACAGCTTCTCGGCGCTCGACGCCGCGACGGACGCCCGGCTGAGATCGGCCCTGCGCAGCCGGACGGCGCAGGCCACGGTCGTCGTCGTCGCCCAGCGGGTCAGCACGATCCTGCACGCCGACGCGATCGTCGTCCTCGACGGCGGCCGGGTCGTCGGGACCGGGACGCACGCCGAGCTCCTCGCGACGTGCCCGACGTACGCCGAGATCGTCGCCTCCCAGCTCACCGCGGAGGAGGTCGCGTGAGCGCGTCCACCGCCGCGCGCCCGCCGGCACGCCCCGCCGGACCGCCCGGCCCCGGCCCGATGGGCGGCCGCCCGGCGGGACCCACGACGAGCGCCAAGGACTTCCGCGGCACCCTGCGCCGCCTGCTGCGCCGTCTCGCGCCGGAGCGGACGGCGCTGCTCGCCGTCCTCGGGCTCGCCGTCGCGAGCGTCGGCCTCAACACCCTCGGGCCCAAGCTCCTCGGCGACGCGACGGACATCCTCTTCCGCGGCCTCGTCGGCAAGGACCTGCCCGCGGGCGCGACGAAGGAGCAGGTGGTCGAGCAGGCCCGGGCCGCCGGCCAGGACCGGTTCGCGGACATGCTCGCCGCGATGGACGTCGTCCCCGGCGCCGGCGTGGACTTCGGTGCGCTGCACCGGATGCTGCTCCTCGTCGTCGGCGTCTACGTCGTCGCCGCCGTGTTCGGCTGGCTCCAGGGCTGGGTCATGGCGGGGGTGACCCAGCGCGTCGTGTTCCGGCTGCGCGAGGAGGTCGACCTCAAGCTCGGCCGGCTGCCCCTGACCTACTTCGACCGGCACGCGCGCGGCGACCTGCTGAGCCGCGTGACGAACGACATCGACAACATCAACACGACGCTGCAGCAGTCGCTGACCCAGATGGTGACGAGCCTGCTCACCGTCCTCGGCGTGCTCGGCGTCATGGTGTGGATCAGCCCGCTCCTCGCGCTCGTCGCCCTCGTCACCGTGCCGCTGTCCGTCGTCGTCACCGCGGCGATCGCCAAGCGCGCGCAGCCGCACTTCGGCCGGCAGTGGAAGCACACGGGCGAGCTCAACGGCCACGTCGAGGAGATGTTCTCCGGCCACGACGTCGTCGCGCTCTACGGTCAGCGGCGGCGCGCGGTCGAGCAGTTCGACGAGGCGAACGGGAAGGTCTACGACGCCTCGTTCTCGGCGCAGTTCATCTCCGGGGCGATCCAGCCCGCGATGCAGATCATCGGCAACCTCCAGTACGTGCTCGTCGCGGTCATCGGCGGGCTGCGCGTCGCGTCGGGGTCGCTCTCGCTCGGTGAGGTGCAGGCCTTCATCCAGTACACCCGCTCGTTCGCCATGCCCATCGCGCAGGTCGCGGGGCTGGCCAACCTCGTGCAGTCCGGGATCGCCTCGGCGGAGCGGGTGTTCGAGGTGCTCGACGAGCCCGAGGAGTCGCCCGACCCGGCCGGTGAGCGCCCGGTGCCGGCGCGGCGCGGGCACGTCCGCTTCGAGGGCGTCTCGTTCCGCTACGAGCCCGACACCCCGCTCCTCGAGGACCTGTCCGTCGAGGCGCTGCCCGGGCAGACCGTGGCCGTCGTCGGACCCACCGGGGCCGGCAAGACGACGCTCGTCAACCTTCTCATGCGGTTCTACGAGATCGACGGCGGCACGATCCGCCTCGACGGCGTCGACATCCGCGAGCTGTCCCGCGACGACCTGCGCCGCAGCTTCGGGATGGTGCTCCAGGACACGTGGCTCTTCGGCGGGACGATCGCGGAGAACATCGCCTACGCCCGACCGGACGCCACCCGGGCCGACGTCGAGGCCGCCGCCCGGGCGGCGCTCGTCGACCGGGTCGTCGGGCACCTGCCCGACGGGTACGACACGGTGCTCGACGACGAGGCGACGAGCCTGTCCACGGGGGAGCGCCAGCTGCTGACGATCGCCCGGGCCTTCCTCGCCGAGCCGGCCATCCTCGTCCTCGACGAGGCGACGAGCTCGGTGGACACCCGCACCGAGGTGCTCGTCCAGCAGGCGATGCGGGCGCTGCGCTCGGGCCGGACGAGCTTCGTCATCGCGCACCGCCTGTCGACGATCCGCGACGCGGACCTCATCCTCGTCATGGAGTCCGGGCGGGTCGTCGAGCAGGGGGACCACGCGTCGCTGCTCGCCGCCGGCGGCGCCTACGCGCGCCTCTACCGCAGCCAGTTCGAGGAGGCGGGCGCCTGAGACGCACGCCGGCCCCGGGACCGAGGGTCCCGGGGCCGGTCGACGTCAGGCCGTCGCGCGTCCTAGAGGAGGCGCCCGACGAACAGCGCCACGATGACGACGACGAGCGCGACGACGATGCCGACGGCGAGGGCCACGTTCGACCGCTCCGAGGGCAGGTCCGGCTGGCGGCCGGACGACTCCGACATGCTCGACTCGATCGGCGGGGTGTCGCCGGGGGCGACGCCGCCCCCGGGCTCGAGACCCGGCGTGTTCTCCGGCTGCGGGTCGGTCGACTTCGCGGTCACGACCGGGCCGTCTCGACGTGCAGGCCCAGGGCACGGGCGACGTCCTGGACGTTGCGGAACTCCTCGCCGGCGGGCAGGCTGCGCAGCCGGCCGAGGACGGCGTCGGGCGCGCTGTTCTCCTCGGCCTTGGCCAGGAGCGCGTCCCGGTCGCCGGGGTAGGCGTCCTTGCCGAGGTGGCGCGCGATCTCGCTGCGCAGCTCGACGTCGTCCGACGTCATGCCCGGCGGCGTGCAGCGACGGTCCTCGGGGACGATGCCCTGGTCCCCGGTCGGCTGATCCTCGCCGGCGGGCTCGGGGTCGCGCCACTCCTCGGCGTGCGTCCCGTGGCCGCCCTGGACGAGGCCGCGGGTCTCGTGCGCCATCTCGTCGTCGACGCGCGGACCGTGCGTGGTCGAGCGCTCCATGACTGGTACCTCCGTGTGTGTCGCGTCCTTGACCCCTACCCCCCGGGCCGTGGGTGATGCGTGGTGCGCAGGTGCACGGGGGACGACGCGCAGCGGGCCCCCGGGCCGGGCCGGCATGCGGCGCAGCGGGACGGCGCCCCGCGGCGGCTGGCTGTCGAACGGGGCGCGCGCGAGCACCCCGGCCGCCTGCTCGAGCAGCCGGATCGTCACCTGCTCGCCGGCGCAGCGGTGCCCCGAGCGCGGGTCGCCGCCCCCCTGCGGCAGGAAGGTGAAGGGGTCCGGCTCGACGCCGAGGAAGCGCCGCGGGTCGAACACCTCGGGGGCGTCGTAGAGGGCGGGGTCGTGCAGCGTGCCGCGGACGTCGAGGACGACGAGCCGGCCCGCCGGGAGCCGCTCGCCGTCGAGCTCGACGTCCTCGCGAGCCCGCGCGGCGAGCACGGGGACGAACGGGTACCAGCGGCGCAGCTCGTGGACGAACGCCCGGGTCAGCGGGCGGTCGCCCGCGGCGACCGGCCCGCGCAGGTCCGGGTGGGTGTGCAGCGCGTGACCGGCCCAGGCGACGAAGTACGCGACGGCGACGGTCGGCCGGACGACGTTGAGCAGCTCGGTGGCCGCGACCGAGTCGCTCAGGCGCGGCTCCTCGCTGCGGGCGAGCACCGCGAGCGCCGACCCGGCGGGCGGGTCGAGACGGCCCGCGCGCACGTCGCGGACGAGCCCGCGGGCCCACGACTGGGCGCGCACCCGGGCCGCCGCCGCGGACGCCATCCGGGGGCCGACACCGGCGAAGCCGTCGACCATGGCGAAGAGGTCGCCGACCCGCCTCGGCGCGTCCGCCGGCGTCAACCGGATCCCGGCCCAGTCGCAGACGCCGACGCCGAGCACCCGGACGGCCTCGTCGAGCAGGTCCGGCGCGCCGCCGGCGGACGTCCAGCGGGCCAGCGCGTCGTCCCAGAGCCGCCGGGTCCGGGCGAGCAGGCCGTCCACCGAGGCGGGCGTCGTCGCCCGCAGCAGGAGGTCCTTGCGGGGTCCGTGGACGGGGTCGTCGGTGCCGTGGACGGCGCCGGGCCCGAAGAGCACGGCCCGCACGGGCAGCGGGACGGACCGCACGCGGCTCATCCGCCGGGTGTCGTAGAAGAGGCGGGCGCCCTGCGGCCCGCCGACGAGCAGGGCCTGCCGGCCGAGCAGGCGCAGGGGGACGGCGGTGCGGAACGCCCCGTCCGGACCGGTGCGGTGCCGCTGCCCGAAGCGGTACCCGTCGCGGAGCAGGTCGATGGCGGCGTCGGTCGTCGTCATCCGTGGTCCGTACCCGCGGGGATGCCGCGGACACCCCGTCCGGCGCCCCCGGCCTAGGATCACCCGCATGAGCGCCGCCGCCCCGGAGCCCACCGCCCAGGTGACCGTCCAGCCGGTCGTCCGCGACCGCCCCCTGCGCCGGCGCATCGTCGAGTGCGCCCTGACGCTGACGGCCGAGGTCGGCTGGCCGGCGGTGACCATGGGCCGGCTGGCCGCCGAGGTCGGCGTGAGCCGGCAGACCGTCTACAACGAGGTCGGCGGCCGCACCGAGCTCGCCGAGGCGATGGTCACCGTGGAGCTCGCCCGGTTCCTCGCGGTCGTCGAGGAGGGGTTCGAGGCCCACCCGGACGACGCCCGCGCCGCGATCTTCGCCGCGGTCCGGGGCGTCCTCGACGGCGCCGCGGGCGACCCGGTGCTGCGGGCCGTGCTGGGTCCGGGCGGCGGCGCCGAGGCAGACGTCCTGCCGCTGCTCACGAGCCGCTCGGCCGGGCTCCTCGCGGCGGCCACGTCGGTCGTCGCCGCCCGGGTGGCCCGCTTCGCGCCCCACCTCGACGAGGCGACGGTCGCCGAGGGGGCGGAGGCCGTCGTCCGGCTCGTCCTGAGCCACGTCGTCCAGCCGGGCGAGGACGTCGAGCAGAGCGCCGCGACCGTCACGTGGGTCGCGGTGCGCCTGCTCAACCTGCCCCGCCCGGCCTGACGTCCGGCGGGGGTCAGCCCGTCAGAGCCAGCTCCAGCCCCGTCGCTGACCGAGGCGGCGGATCTCGCCGTCGAGCATCCCGGCCACGGCACGCCGGTCGGTCTGGTTGTGCGCGAGGCGGATCCGCGCGTAGGCGTCGTGCCCCTCGGTGAGCAGGCCGCCGCGCCGGTCGGCCTCGAGGACGACGTCGAGGCCGTGCGGGTCGGCGAGGAAGGTCACCTCGAGCTCGCTGATCGAGCGGGCGAGCGCGTGGGGCGGGGCGAACTCGACCTCCTGGTAGAACGGCAGGTCGCTGCCCGCGATCCGGCCGCGCTCGACGTCGGCGGTCTTGAACCGGAAGCCGAGGTCCGCCAGCGCGCCGAGGACGGCGTCCTGCGCCGGGAGCGGGACGACGGTGAGCGGGTCGAGGTCGCCGGGGTCGACGGCGCCGGCGATGTCGACGGTCGTGCGGACCCCGACGCTCATCCCGCGCAGGTGCCAGCCGCCGACGGCCGTGACCGGGCACTGCCACGGCACGGCGAGGGAGAACGGGACGGCGTGCCGGGCGCCGGGCTCGAGGCGGAACGCGCCGGTCACGGCCTGGGCGGCGAACTGGACGTCCTCGCGCCACTCGTGGTCGCCGACCTCGGTCTCGACGACCGCCTGGAGACCGACGACGACCTTCGTGACGTCCTGGGCGACCGAGCCGCCCGTGAGGCGGACCTGTCCGGTGACGAGGGTGCCGGGCATCGCCGTCGGGGTGTCGAGGACGGTGTCGACGGTGGCGCCGCCGGCGCCGAGCCGGGCCATCAACCTGCGCATGGTGGGGTCGCTCCAAGGGTCGGGGACGGTCGTGCGATTCGTAACGTACCGCTGCGACGCAGGGGTTCCCGGACCGGTTCCGGCGACCGCCGTGGCGGCGCCTCAGAAGGCGTAGCGGACCCGGCAGGACGGCAGCCGGCGGGCGAGGAGGTCGGTGAGCTGCCCGACGTACCGGCCCTTGGCGCCGGCGCGGTAGCGCACCGTGAGGCGCCCGCCCTGGGACCGCTTGGGCTCCTGGAGGTCCGGGCGCCACAGCAGCTCCTCGGCCTTCGGGTGCCACCCGAGGTTGACCTCGTGGAGCCGGTCCTCGTGGGTCAGCATGATCACCTCGGCGGCGAGCTGGGCCTTGGCGCGCGGCCCGGTCCCGGCCTCGACCTGGTCGAGCAGCTCGGCCCACTCCTCGAGCCAGCCGTCGTGGACGACGACGGGGGAGAGGTTGAGGTGCACCTCGTAGCCGGCCTCGACGAAGTCGTCGATCGCGGCGATCCGCTCGGCGACGCGCGACGTGCGGACGTCGAGGAGCCGGCTCGTGCGGTCCGGCATGAGGGAGAAGCGGATCCGGGTGCGCCCCCGCGGGTCCCAGTCGAGCAGGTCGCGGTTGACGTACTTCGTCGCGAACGAGGCCTTGGCCGTCGGCAGGCCGCGGAAGAGGTCGACGAGGTCGCGCACGTTGTCGGACAGCAGGGCGTCGACCGAGCAGTCGCTGTTCTCGCCGATGTCGTACACCCACGCGTGCTCGTCGCACTGGTCCGGTGCGGTCTTGACCCCTTGCCGCCCGACGTGCCGGGCGAGGTAGCGCGTGATCTGGTCGATGTTCGCGAAGACCGTGACCGGGTTGCTGTACCCCTTGCGCCGCGGGACGTAGCAGTAGGCGCACGCCATGGCGCAGCCGTTGGCCGTCGACGGCGCGATGAAGTTCGCCGAGCGCCCGTTGGGCCGGGCCGACAGCGACTTCTTCACCCCGAGGACGAGCGCCTCGGTCTTGATCCGCACCCAGCGCCGCACGTTGGCCTCGTCGCCGTGCAGCTCGGGGATGTTCCAGTGCGAGGGCACCTCGACCAGCGTGGCGTCCGGCCAGCGGGCGAGGACCTCCTTGCCCCGCGGCAGCTCCGCCGCGCCGGGCTCCACGTAGATCCGCGTGATGTCGAGCAGGTCGCTCACGTGTGCGTCGTCCCCGTCCTCGGTGCGTCAGGTCCAGTACAGCAGCCGCGCCGCGGGCAGGCGCGCGGGCAGCGCCGCCTCGAACCACGAGCGCAGGTCGTGCATGACGTCGGCGGGGTAGACGTGCTTGACCGCGCCGTACTTGCCGCGCTTGGCCCGCCGCGCGTCCTCGTCCATCTCGAGCC
>JBQGCR010000883.1:0-1573 GCA_052038585.1 Kineosporiaceae bacterium | reverse complement strand
GGCGTCCTCGTCGGCGAGGCCGCGGCGGTGGCGCAGGACGTCGTGCTGCTGTCGGCGACCGAGATCGGCGAGGTCGCCGTCGCCGCGCCCGGCGGCTCGTCGGCGATGCCGCACAAGCGCAACCCGGCCCGCGCGGTCCTCGCCGTCGCCGCGGCGCACCGGGTGCCCGGCCTCGTGGGCACGGTGCTCGCCGGGATGCCGCAGCCGCTCCAGCGCTCGGCCGGCGCGTGGCAGGCCGAGGTGCCCACGGTGCTCGCCCTGCTCGACGCGGCCGGGGACGCCGTCCGGCACGCCCGCGCGGCGCTCACCGGCCTGCGCGTCGACACCGCGAGGATGCGCGCCCACGTCGACGCGCTCCTCGCCGCCACCGGCGGCAGGCTCGACGTCGGGGCCGCGGCGGCCCTCGTCGACAGCGCACTGGCCACGAGGACGGACCGGACGTGAAGGTGGGAGCGGCATGACGGCAGGACTCGGCCACGACGTCGACGGGCCGGACGACGCGCCCGTCGTCGTCCTCGGCAGCAGCCTCGGCACCGACCGGACGATGTGGGAGCCGCAGGTCGCCGCACTGGCGCAGCGCTACCGCGTCGTCCGGTACGACCACCGCGGGCACGGCGCCTCGGAGGTGCCCACCGGACCGTACGGGCTCGCCGAGCTCGGCGGGGACGTCGTCACCCTTCTGGACTCCCTCGGCGTCGAGCGCTTCCACGCCGGCGGCCTGTCCCTCGGCGGGATGGTCGCGATGTGGCTCGGCGCGCACGTCCCGGACCGCGTGGCGTCGCTCTCGCTCTTCTGCACGTCCGCGCACCTGCCCCCCGCGCAGGGGTGGCTCGAGCGTGCGGCGACGGCCCGGGCCGAGGGCACGGCGGCGCTCGCGGACGCCGTCACCGGCCGCTGGTTCTCCCCCGGATTCCTCGGTTCGCCTGCGGCGCAACGGGTCCGGACGGTGCTCGAGACGACGGACGGCGAGGGGTACGCCGGCTGCTGCGAGGCCATCGCCGCGATGGACCTGCGCCCGGTGCTCGACCGGGTCGTCGCGCCGACCCTCGTCGTCGCCGGCGCCGACGACCCCGCGACGCCGCCGGAGCACGCCCGGACGATCGGCGAGGGCATCGCGGCGGGCGGTGCCCCGGTGCGGGTCGAGGTGGTGCCGGGTCGGCACCTCGCGACCGTCGAGCACCCCGACGCGTGCACGCGGCTGCTGCTCGCCCACCTCGACGCGGTGACGGCCGGCGATGGCTGACGACGACCGCTACGAGGCCGGCCTGCGCGTGCGCCGGGCCGTGCTCGGCGACGCCCACGTCGACCGGGCGACGGCGAGCGCCGACGCGATCACGGCCGACTTCCAGCGCTGGATCACCGAGAGCGTCTGGGGCTCGATCTGGACCCGGCCGGGCCTGTCCCGCCGGGACCGCAGCCTCGTCACCCTCGCGCTGCTCACCGGTCTCGGCCGCAGCGAGGAGCTGCCGCTGCACGTGCGCGGCGCGCTGGCCAACGGCGTGAGCGTCGAGGAGATCGCCGAGGTGCTCCTGCACGCCGGCGCGTACGCCGGTGCGCCGGCGTCGAACACGGC
>JBQGCR010000882.1:0-2300 GCA_052038585.1 Kineosporiaceae bacterium | reverse complement strand
GGGCGGCATCCCCCCTCCCCCCCCCGCTCCGCCTGCGGCTCTAGGGTTTCGCCGCGCGGGTCGCCGCGCCCGGGCTCGCCGGCCGGGCGCGGCGGATGTCGCACGGCGCCGGGCCGGCGGCCCACGAGCCCGCCTTCGTCGGTCGCGAGGAGGAGGCCCGGGCGCTGCGCGACCTGCTCGTCCCCGTGCTCTCCGGCGCCGGCCGCGTCGTCGGGGTGAGCGGCGCGCCCGGCACGGGCAAGGCCCGGCTCGTGCGGGAGGTCCTCGCCGAGCGCCCGGCGGGTGCGCGGGTGGCCGCCGGGGCAGCGGTCGCCTACGGGTCCGCGGCCGCGTGGTCGGCCTGGCACGGCGTCTTCGGCGCGCTGCTCGACGTGCCCGACGACGTCGACGCGGGCGCGCTCGCCGAGCGCCTGGAGCACGTGCTCCCCGAGCAGCTGCGCCCGCGCCTGCCCCTCGTCGGCAACCTGCTCGGGATCCCGTTGCCGGACAACGACCTCACCGCGGCCCTGGACGCCAAGCTGCGCAAGGCGAGCCTGGAGGACCTCGCCGTCCGGCTCGTCGAGCACCTCGCCACCGCGCCGGTCGCCCTCGTCGTCGAGGACGCCGAGGGCATGGACGGCCCGAGCCGGGACCTGCTCGCGGCGCTCGCGCCGGCGATCCGGCAGCTGCCCGTCGCCGTCGTCCTCGTGTACCGGCCGACGGCGGCCCCGGCGCTCGGGCTGCCCGACGACGGCGTCGACGTCGAGGAGGTGGTCCTCGGCCCGCTCGGGCCGGACGCGACCCGCCGGCTCGTCGCGGACGAGCTCGCGGCGCTGCTCGGCGGCGCACCGGGGGCGCCCGAGGTGGGGGACGACGTCGTCCGCGAGATCGCGGCGCGCTGCGAGGGCAACCCGCTGCACGTCCGGGAGCTCTGCCGCTACGTCGTCGCCCGCGGGGCGGACCTCGCCGACCCCGCCGGCCTGGCCGAGCTCGACCTGCCCGACAGCCTGCACCGGCTCGTCCTGTCCCGGATCGACCTGCTCCCCGAGCAGCCGCGGCGCACCGTCAAGGTCGCCGCCGTCGTCGGCCGCTCCTTCGACGAGCGCGTCGTCGGCGCCGCCTACCCCGAGCTCGGGACGCCCGAGGACCTCGCCGCCGCGTGCACCGAGCTCGGCCGGGCCGGGCTCGTCGAGCCGGCCGGGGAGCCGGGGGAGCGGACGTGGCGGTTCGCCAGCGCCGTCGCGTGCGACGTCGCCTACGACTCGATCCCCTTCGCGCTGCGGTCCGTCCTGCACACCCGGGTCGGCCTGAGCCTGGAGGACGGGGCCGACGGCGACCCCGGGCGCCGGGTCGCCGAGCTCGCGCACCACTTCTGGCGCGGCGACGACCCCGTGCGGCGCGGCGAGTACGCCCTCCGCGCCGGCGTCGCCGCCCAGGCCGCCTACGCCAACGCGACCGCGCGGCAGTGGTTCGAGCGCGTCGTCCCGCTGCTCGACCCGCAGCGCCGGCCCCCGGTGCTCGTCCGGCTGGGCAAGGTGCTCGAGCTCATCGGCGAGTGGGAGGCGGCGCGGTCGGCCTACGCGCGGTCCCGGGACGACGCCGAGGCGGTCGGGGACGACGCGGCGGCGGCCTGGGCGACGACGTGGCGCGCCGACGTCGCGCGCAAGCAGGGCCGCTACGACGAGGCGGCGTCCGGCCTCGCGGACGCCGCCGCGCGCTTCGCCGCCCTCGGCGACGACGCGGGCCGGGGCCAGGTGCTCCACCTCACGGGGACCCTGCACGCCCAGCGCGGGGACCTCGACGCCGCCGAGGACGCCTACCGCACCAGCCTCGTCCTGCGCGAGCGGCTCGGGGACGACGCGGGCCGGGCGGGCCTGCTGAGCAACCTCGCCGTCGTCGCCGAGTACCGCGGCGACTACGGGCGGGCCCGCCGGCTCGGCGAGCAGGCGCTCGCCCTGCGCGAGCGGGCGGGCGACCTGTGGGGGATCGGGGTCTCCCACAACAACCTCGGCATGATCGCGCTCCTCCAGGACGACCCGGCCGAGGCGGTGCGCCGCTTCGGCGAGGCGATGCGCCTGCACGCCGAGGTCGGCGACGCGTGGATGGTCGCCATCGGCCACGACAACCTCGGCAACACCCACCGCGAGCTCGGGGACCTCCCGGCGGCCGGGCGCGAGTACGCCGCGGCGCTCGCGGGCTACCTGCGCCACGCGGACGGGTGGGCCCTCGCCGCGCTCTACGAGGACGTCGCGCTGGCCGCCGCCCGCGCCGGCGAGGCGGCGCTCGCCTTTGAGCTCGCGGGCGCCGCCGACGGCGTGCGG
>JBQGCR010000881.1:0-5426 GCA_052038585.1 Kineosporiaceae bacterium | reverse complement strand
ACGGACAGCAGCGGCCCGCTCACGACACCCCCACGAGGCTCGACGTGCCGTAGTACCGCCGCGACACGTACTCGGTGACCCGGATCGTCGGGATCGTCAGCAGGACGAACAGGACGCCGGCGACGACGTACGGCGTGAAGTCGGCGTACTGGGCCTGGTTGATCTGGGCGTACCGGATCGCGTCGAGCGGGATGCCGAGGATCGAGATGAGGCCGGCGTCCTTCTGCAGGCTCACGAGGTCGTTCATGAGCGGGGGCACGACGCGCCGGACGGCCTGGGGGAGGACGACGAAGCGCATCGTCTGCCCGTGCGAGAGCCCGAGGGAGCGGGCCGCCGCCCGCTGCGACGGGTGGACGGACTCGATGCCGGCGCGGAGCACCTCGGCGACGTAGGCCGAGTAGGTCAGCACGAGGGCGATCGTGCCGAGGACCGTCGCCGACGCCGGGACGCCGGACAGCCGCAACCCGGGGACGCCGAAGCCGACGAGCAGCAGGACGATGATGACCGGCAGCCCGCGGAACAGGTCGACGTACGCCGTCGCGAGCGCCCGAACCGGCCAGAAGACCGGGCCGCGCAGCGTGCGCAGCAGCGCCAGGCCGAGGCCGATGACGAGCATCCCGACCGAGGCCGCGGCCCAGACCCGGACGTTGAGCCACAGCCCCCGCGCGACGTCGGGCAGGGACAGCCGGGCCACCCGCGGGTCGAAGAAGGACTCCTGGACCCGCGGCCAGCCCGGGCTGCTCGTCACGACGAGGACGACGACGACGGCGAGCACGAGCGTGCTCGCGGCCGCGACGAGCACCGACCGCGTCGTCTGCCGGCGCCGCAGCGCGAGCCGCTCGAGCTGGACCGGCGACGGGGTCCACGCCGGAGGGGTCACCTGAGGACCGGCGCGCCCGCCGCGTCGGTGAGCCACTGCGCCTCGAGCTCGGCGAGCGTCCCGTCGGCGCGCAGCGCGTCGACCGCCTGCGAGACGCACTGCGTCAGCGGGGAGCCCTTGTCGAGGACGAGCCCGAACTGCTCGGTCTGCGAGCCGGTCCCGGGCAGCGTCCCGACGACGACGCCGCCGTCGAGCTCGGCCGCGGTGATGAAGAGCGCGGTCGGCAGGTCGACGACGAGCGCGTCGATCTGGCCGTTGGACAGGGCGAGCTTGGCGTCGTCGTTGGTGTTGAAGACGGCCGGCTGCGAGGACGGTGCGACGACGTCGGTGATCGTCTGGAACGACGTCGTCCCGACCTGCGCCCCGAGCTTGAGGTCCTTGAGCCCGGCGACCGTCGTGACGCCCTCGGCCTTGGAGCCCTTGACCGTGATGACGGCCTGCGTGACGTCGTAGTAGCCGGAGGAGAAGTCGACGGCCTGCCGGCGCTCCTCGGTGATCGAGACCTGGTTGATGTCGAAGTCGAACGTCTTGGGCCCGGGCGCGATGACCGAGTTGAACGACGCCACGGTCCACGTGACCTCGTCCTGACCGAAGCCGAGCCGGTCGGCGACCGCGTAGGCGACGGCGGACTCGTAGCCCTGGCCGTTGCTCGGGTCGTCGTCCACGAACCACGGCTCGTACGCCGGCTTGTCCGTGCCGATCGTCAGGGTGCCCGGGGTGCGGGTCTGCAAAGAGTCCTTCGAGCAGGCGGCGGAGGTGCCGGTGGCCCCACCCGCGGAGGCGGTCGCGCCGCCGTCCGCCTCGTCGGCGGGGGCGCACGCGGCGAGGGCCGCGAGGGCGAGGACGGCGGGCAGGGCGAGGGGTCGGACGCGCATGTCGGAGGGCCTTCCTGACAGGGCTGGTGCACAACGTGGGGCAGGGGAGGCACCAGGGTACGAGCGCGACGGCCCGGCACGCGCGCCAGGCGCGGGAGACGCGCACTACAGTCGGCGCATGACCAACGGGTACGTCGTCGTCGCCGCGACCGCGGCGGCGGGCGTCCTCTTCGTCGTCGCCGGGTTCGGCGCGAACCGGCTGCTGCGCCCGCGGGTGCCGACGGCCGAGAAGCTGACGACCTACGAGAGCGGCGTGGACCCGGTCGGCACCGGCTGGGCCCAGGCCAACGTCCGGTACTACCTGTACGCGTTCGTCTACGTCGTCTTCGCCGTCGACGCGGTCTACCTCTTCCCCTGGGCCACCGTCGTCGCCGACCTCGGCTGGGCCACGGTCGCGGAGATGGCGATCTTCCTCGGCATCCTCGCCGTCGGCCTGCTCCACGCGTGGCGCCGCGGCGCGCTCGCCTGGGTCCTCGACGGCAGGGTGCTCGAGGGCCGGGAGGCCGTGCGGTGACGACGAACCTGCCGATGCCCTCGGTCGGCCCGCTGTCCGCCGCGGCCCCGCACCCCCTGCGGCTCGTCCTCAACTGGGGCCGGCGCTACTCGCTGTGGGTCTTCAACTTCGGGCTGGCCTGCTGCGCCATCGAGTTCATCGCGGCGTCGATGGCCCGGCACGACTTCATCCGCCTCGGCGTCATCCCCTTCGCGCACGGTCCCCGGCAGGCCGACCTCATGGTCGTCTCGGGCACGGTGACCGACAAGATGGCCCCTGCCGTGCGCCGGCTCTGGGAGCAGATGCCCGAGCCGAAGTACGTCATCTCGTTCGGGGCCTGCTCGAACTCCGGCGGCCCGTACTGGGACTCCTACTGCGTGACGAAGGGCGTCGACCAGATCATCCCGGTCGACGTCTACGTCCCCGGCTGCCCGCCGCGGCCCGAGGCGCTGCTCCAGGGCATCGTCAAGCTCCAGGAGAAGATCGCCGGCGAGCACCTCGGCGAGCGCTACTCCTCGATGCGTCGGACCGCCGGCGGCGCCGCCGTCACCCGCGGCCTCGTCGCGCCGGCCGCGCCTGCCCCGCTCGCGCTGCCGCCGGTCGCCGTGCCGGCCCGGGACGCCGAGGAGCGGTCGTGAGCGACGACGACGTCGTCTGGGCCATGGCCGCCGCGCTCGCCACCGTCGTCGGGGAGGAGGTCGCCGCCGGACGGGACGGCGACGGCACCGCCGTCCTCGACATCCCCGCCGCCGCCTGGGTCGCCGCCGCGCGGCACGCCCGCGACGGGCTCGGCATGGACTTCCTCGACTGGCTCTCGGCGGTCGACTGCACCGACCGCGACCCGGCCGGCGTCGAGGTCGTCCTCCACGTCGCCGACTCGACGTCCGGCGGCGGTCCCCGGCTGCGCCGGGTGATCCTGCGGACCTTCCTGCCCGACCCCGACCCGCACCTGGCGAGCCTCGTCGAGGTGTGGCCGGGCGTCGCGTGGCACGAGCGGGAGACGTTCGAGATGTTCGGCGTCGTCTTCGACGGCTTCGACGACGGCACGGGCCTCGGCCTGCGCCCGCTGCTCCTGCCGGACGGCTTCGAGGGCACCCCGCTGCGCAAGTCGTTCGTCCTCGCCAGCCGCGCGGTCAAGCCGTGGCCGGGGGCGAAGGAGCCGGGCGAGTCCGACGCGACGGCCGGGGCCGGGCGCTCGCCGTCGCGGCGCAAGACCCTTCCGCCGGGCGTCCCGGACCCCGCGACGTGGGGGCCGCGCGATGCTCGCTGACGTCGCCGAGGTGGTGCTGCGGACCGTCGCCGTCGTCGCGGCGTTCCTCGTCCTGCCGCTGCTCGTCGGCCAGACCGAGCACAAGGTCATGGCGCACATGCAGGGCCGGCTCGGGCCGATGTACGCCGGCGGCTTCCACGGCTGGGCCCAGCTCGTCGCCGACGGGGTGAAGTTCGCGCAGAAGGAGGACGTCGTCCCGGCGGCCGCCGACCGCGGGATCTTCCGGATCGCGCCCGCCGTCGCGATCGTGCCCTACCTCGTCGCCCTGGCCGCGGTCCCGCTCTCGCCCCCGCTCGTCGGGGCCGACCTCGACGCCGGGCTGCTCTTCGTCCTCGCCGCGAGCGGCGTCGGCGTCCTCGGCACCCTCATGGCCGGCTGGGCGAGCGCCAACAAGTACGCGCTCATCGGCGCGCTCCGCTCGGCGGCCCAGCTGCTGTCCTACGAGCTGCCGCTCGTGCTCGCCGCGAGCAGCGTCGCGATGGCCGCGGGGACCCTCTCGCTCGTCGGGATCGCCGGGGCCTGGCAGTGGTGGTGGCTCGTCTGGCAGGCGCCGGCGGCCTTCGTGTTCCTTGCCGCGGGCGTCGCCGAGCTCCAGCGGCCGCCGTTCGACATGCCGCTCGCGGACTCCGAGCTCGTCGTCGGGCCCTACACCGAGTACACCGGCCTGCGGTTCGCGCTCTTCCTCCTCGCCGAGTACGCCGGCATCGTCGTCCTCGCCGGCGTCTTCGCCGCGCTCTTCCTCGGCGGCTGGCGGGGCCCGTTCTCCGACGTGCTCGGGCCGGTGTGGACCCTGCTCAAGGTCTTCGCGGTCGCGTTCGTCGTCATCTGGCTGCGGGTCTCCTGGCCCCGGCTGCGGGCCGACCAGCTCCAGCGCTTCGCCTGGACCGTGCTCGTCCCGGTCGCCCTGGCCCAGCTGGCCCTCACGGCCGTCGTCGTCGTCTCGCTCTGACGGCCGGACGAATCCGTCCTCAGGGGTAGGAACCACCGGCCGCGCCCCGTACGTTGGGGAGTCACCCGACGGCAGGAGGACGCGCGTGCCCGGACCCGTGACGACGACGGCCCCGACCACCCCCACCACCCCGGCCCCCGATCCGAACCCGCTCTCGATCCCCTCGCTGGACGACCAGCTGCGCACGCTGCGGGCCCTGGGGGTCCGGCCCGACCGGGACCGCCTCGCGGGCCTGTGGCGACCGGGTGACCTCGTCGTCGTCCACCGGGACGAGCTGCCCGTCGACTCGGCGATGGAGGAGACGGTCGACCAGCACGGACGGCACGGCTTCGTCGGGATGACCGGCGCCAAGCCGCTCTCGGCGTGGAGGCCGATCCCCGAGGTCCGCCTGCCGGAGGCAGAGGCGTGGCTGCTCCGGGACGTCTCGACCGGTCCGGACACGTTCGACGTGCCGCCGGAGCAGGTCGTGCCGGCCCTGCTCGCCGCCGGACGGACGCCGCTCACGCTCGAGGAGGGCGTCGCCCTGCTCCTGCACGTCCCGGACGTCCTCGACCGGGCGAACGCCTACTCCCTCGCCGGCTCGCGCTCCGGCGACCGCCGGGTCGCCGCGATCTGGTGCAGCCGCCGCCGCCCGCGCCTCGGCTGGTGCTGGGACGGCGCCCCGCACAGCTGGCTCGGCACGGCCTCCGCCGCCACCCGCCTCTCCTGACCGGTGATCATGAACGGTTGAGGCGTGATCATGAGAGGTTGATCACGAGGTGGGGCGGCCCCGCAGCTCGCGGTACCGGCTGATGAGGGCGTTCGTCGACGCGTCGTGCGCGAGCTCCGGGGCGTCGGACGCCGTCAGCTCGGGCGCGATCCGCCCGGCGAGCACCTTGCCGAGCTGGACGCCCCACTGGTCGAAGGAGTTCACGCCCCAGACGACGCCCTGGGTGAAGACCTTGTGCTCGTACATCGCG
>JBQGCR010000880.1:0-6392 GCA_052038585.1 Kineosporiaceae bacterium | reverse complement strand
CGTCGGGCTCGCGCTGCACGCCGACCGGGCGGCCGCGCTCGGCCGGGCCGGCGACCTCCTGCTCGCCCGGGTCGGCCTCGGCCGCCGCCGCGTGGTCGGGGCCCGGCTGCTCGAGACGGCGGGCCTGGCGGCGGCAGCGCTGGTCCTCGCCGTCCTCGGCGTCCTCGCCGTCGCCCCGCTCCTGCCGGGCCTGCTCGAGCCGGACCGCACGACCGGACCGCCCGTCGAGGTGCGCGGCGGGGCGGGCGCGGTGCTCCTGACGGCCGGCGCCGTCGCCGTCGCGCTGGCCGCCGCCGCCGCCGTGACCGCCCTGCGGGCCCGGGGCGACGACGACGCGGAGGTGCTGCGCGATGCCGAGTGAGACCCGGACCGGCACGACCGGCGGCGTCCGGGCCCGCTGTGCCCGGCTCGTGAAGATCTACCCGTCGGCGACGGGGGAGACCCACGCGCTGCGCGGGGTCGACGTCGAGTTCGCCGCCGGGACGGTGACCGCCGTCGTCGGGCCCTCGGGCAGCGGCAAGTCGAGCCTGCTCGGCGTCCTCGCGCTGCGCGAGCAGCAGAGCGGCGGCGAGCTCTGGGTGCTCGGGGAGGAGGTCGCCCGGCTGCGCACGGCGGCGCTTCGCCGGCTGCGGCGACGGGTCGGGTGGGTCGCGCAGCGGCCCACCCACAGCCTCTACCCGCACCTGAGCGGCCGGGAGCACCTGTTCACGGCGGCCCGGGGGGCCGCTGGTGACGGCGACCTGCTCGACCGGCTGGGCCTCGACGCGCGCGGGGACCTGGCGGCGGGGCGGCTGTCCGGCGGCGAGCAGCAGCGGCTCGCCGTCGCCGTCGCGCTGGCCCGCCGACCGGAGCTCCTCGTCGCCGACGAGCCGACCGCCGAGCTCGACGACGAGTCCGCCGCGCTCGTGCTCGCCGAGCTGGCCCGCGCGGCGGCCGGGGGCTGCGCCCTCGTCCTGGCGACCCACGACGCCCGGGTGACGGCGGCGGCCGACCGGGTCCTGTCGCTGCGGCACGGCGTCCTGTCCGCCGAGCGCACCGGGCGCGGCCCGACCGGCGTGCCCATCGACTCGACCGGCCGGCTCCAGCTGCCGCCCGAGGCGCTCGCCCTGTTCCCGGGAAGCCGGGCCGAGGTGACCGTCACCGCCGACGGCGTCGTGCTGCGCCCGCCGGGGCCGGCGTGAGCGCCCCGGTCGCCGTCGTCCGCGGGGTCGGGCACGCCTACCGCGCGGGCGGCCGGGTGACGCCGGTCCTCCACGACGTCGACCTCGACGTCCCGGCCGGCGCGGTCGTCGCGCTCGCCGGCCGGTCCGGCTCGGGCCAGTCCACCCTCTGCGGCCTCGTCGCCGGGCTCGAGCGGCCGGGCCGGGGCACGGTGCTCGTCGACAGCCGGCCGCCGTCGGCGGCGACGCCGTGGACGACGCTCGCGCTCCTGCCGCAGCGGCTCGGGCTCGCCGAGGAGCTCACCGTCGCCGAGAACGTCCTGTGGCCGTGCCTGCTCGCCGGCGTCGAGGCGGACCGCGCGTTCTTCGACCACCTGGGTCTCGCGGCGATCACCGGTCGGCGGTGCGTGCAGACCTCGCTCGGCGAGCAGCAGCGGACGGGCATCGCCCGGGCGCTCGCCGCCCGTCCGCGGCTCGCGGTCCTCGACGAGCCGACCGGGCACCAGGACGACGACCACGTCGCGCTCGTCCTCGCCGCGCTCGTCGCCGCGCGGGACGCCGGCACGGCCGTCCTCGTCGCGACGCACGACCCGAGGGTGCTCGACGTGTGCGACGTCGTCGTCCGGCTCTCCGGGGGCCGGGTCGTCACGCCGCCGGGCTGACCTCGACGCAGAGGCAGACCTCGTTGCCCTCGGGGTCGGCGACGACCCACCACGACGGCGCGAACTCGTCGCTGGCGAGCCGCCCGCCGAGGGCGGTGCACGCGGCGAGGCGGCGCAGCGCCTCGTCCTGCGTCGGCACGTAGACGTCCAGGTGGAAGCGGCGGCTCGGTGGCCGGTGCTCGTCGGTCCGCTGGAACCACAGCCGTGGCCCGCGGCCGTCGCGCGGCCGCAGCTCCGTGCCGTTCTCGCCGGCCTGCTCGACGTAGCCGAGGGCCGCCTTCCAGAAGGCGCGGGCGGCGTCCGGGTCGAGCACGTCGAGGGCGACCTCGAGGCGCTGGGGCGGCGGGAGGACCTGCGCCCCGACCGCCTCGCCGGCCTCGAGGACGCGGTGGCCGAGCTCGACGTCGAGCTGCGTCACGCCGCCCGCGGAGTGCGTCGCGAGGGTGAAGACGACCGTCGTCCAGCGGAGGTCGACGTCCGGGTGGTGGTCCATCTGCTCGGCGTCCTGCGCGACGAGGGTCACGAGCCGGACCGCGTCGGCGAAGGTCGGGGCGCGCAGCGCGACGACGAGGCTGCCGACGGCGTCCCGGTGCAGCCCGGGGATCTCGCGCAGCTGCCGGTCGGTCTCCTCCCGGTCGAGCAGGCGGGGGCGGGGGCGCGGGGTGTCGGGCACGGACCCGAGCCTGGGCCGCAGGACCGGCAGCGTCAACCGGGGTGTGCGAGCCTGGGCGGGTGCCGACCCCCGCTCTCGTCGTCGGCGCGGCGATCGTCGACGACCTCGCCGCGCCGCAGCACCTGCTCGCCGCCCGCCGCACCCAGCCGCCGCGGCTCGCGGGCGGCTGGGAGCTGCCCGGCGGCAAGGTGGAGCCGGGCGAGGGCACGGTCGACGCCCTGCACCGCGAGATCGCCGAGGAGCTCGGCGTGCGGATCGAGCTCGGCCGCGAGCTGCCCGGACCCGACGAGCACGGCACGTGGCCGCTGCCGCCCGGGCACCGGATGCACGTCTGGCTGGCCCGCGTCGTCGAGGGCGACCCGGAGCCGATCGAGGACCACGACGAGCTGCGCTGGCTGCCGCCGGGGGAGTGGCTGAGCGTCGCGTGGCTGCCCGCCGACGTCCCGATCGTTCACGCACTGCTCGCCGGACACCTCCCCGGGTAACGAAGAACATCCTTTTTGTGGCAGGGTGTCCGGTCGTGGACACCGCCATCGACCCGGCCTACGGGACCGCACCGCTGCTGCTCATCGCGCTCGCCGCGGTGCTCGTGCTCCTCGTGCTCATCATCCGGTTCAAGCTCCACGCGTTCGTCGCGCTCGTGCTCGTCAGCCTCGTCACGGCGCTCGTCACGCGGATCCCGTTCGCGGACGTCGTGCCCACGCTGCTGTCCGGCTTCGGCTCGACGCTCGCCTCGGTGGCGCTGCTCGTCGGCCTCGGCGCGATGATCGGCCGGCTCCTCGAGGTGACCGGCGGCGCGCAGGTGCTCGCCGACACGCTCATCAACCGCTTCGGGGAGAAGAGGGCGCCGTTCGCGCTCGGTGTCGCGTCCCTGCTCTTCGGGTTCCCGATCTTCTTCGACGCCGGCCTCGTCGTCATGCTGCCGATCATCTTCAGCGTCGCGCGGCGCTTCGGCGGCTCGGTGCTCACGTACGCGTTCCCGGCGGCCGGCGCCTTCGCCGTCATGCACGCCTTCGTCCCGCCGCACCCCGGCCCGGTCGCCGCCGCCGAGCTCGTCGGCGCCGACATCGGCCTGCTCGTCCTCGTCGGCCTCGTCGTCGGCCTGCCCACGTGGTACCTCGGCGCCTACCTCTACGGCGTCTGGGCCGGCAAGCGGTTCGACATCCCGGTGCCCGCGTCCTGGTCGGCCAACGACCACGGCGAGCAGCACGAGCGGCCCGGCTTCGGCGTCGTCCTGTCCGTCCTGCTCCTGCCGCTCGTCCTCATCTTCCTCAACACCGGCCTCGGCGCCCTCGCGACGGCCGGCGCCGTCGACGGCGACGCGACGTGGGTCAACCTCCTGCGGATGCTCGGGCAGACGTCGGTCGCCCTGCTCATCACCGTGCTCTGGGCGATGGTCGTCCTCGGCCGCAAGCGCTACGAGGCCAAGCGGATCGAGACGATCCTCAACGACGCCCTCGGCCCCGTCTGCGCGATCATCCTCGTCACCGGTGCCGGCGGCATGTTCGGCGGCGTGCTGCGGGCGAGCGGGATCGGCGAGGCGCTCGCCGGCAGCCTCGAGGACTCGGGGCTGCCGCTCGTCGTCGCCGCCTTCGTCGTCTCCGCGGCGCTGCGCGTCGCGCAGGGCTCGGCGACGGTCGCGCTGACGACGACGGCGGGGCTGCTCTCGCCGACCGTCGAGGCGACGTCGGGGCTCTCGGCGTTCGACCTGTGCTTCATCGTCCTCGCGATCGCGGGCGGCGCGACGGTGCTCTCGCACGTCAACGACTCCGGGTTCTGGCTCGTCGGCCGCTTCCTCGAGATGGACGAGAAGACGACGCTGCGGACCTGGACCGTCATGGAGACGCTCCTGGGCTCGATCGGCTTCCTCCTCGCGCTCGTCGGCAGCCTCCTGCTGTGAGGGGCGTAGACTGGGGGTGATCCCCACCCCCTCGTGAATGAGTCCTGCATGCCCACGCGCACCCGTGACGACCTGCGCAACATCGCGATCGTCGCCCACGTCGACCACGGCAAGACCACCCTGGTCGACGCCATGCTCTGGCAGACCGGCTCCTTCGGCGAGCACGCCCACGTCGACGAGCGGGCGATGGACTCCAACGACCTCGAGCGCGAGAAGGGGATCACGATCCTCGCCAAGAACACCGCCGTGCGGTGGTCGGGCGAGGGGGCACCCGAGGGCGGGATGACCCTCAACATCATCGACACCCCGGGCCACGCCGACTTCGGTGGCGAGGTGGAGCGCGGGCTGTCCATGGTCGACGGCATCGCCCTGCTCGTCGACGCGTCCGAGGGCCCGCTGCCGCAGACCCGCTTCGTCCTGCGCAAGGCGCTCCAGGCGCACATGCCGGTCATCCTCGTCGTCAACAAGGTCGACCGGCCGGACGCGCGGATCGCCGAGGTCGTCGACGAGACCTACGAGCTGTTCATGGACCTCATCGACGGCACGGGCATCGACCCGGACAAGGCGCTGGACTTCCCGATCGTCTACGCCTCCGCCAAGGCCGGCCGCGCCTCGCTCGAGCGTCCCGAGGACGGCAAGCTGCCCGACAGCCCGAACCTCGAGCCGCTGTTCCGGACGATCGCCGACGCCGTCCCCGCGCCGCGGTACGACGACGAGGTGCCGCTCCAGGCGCACGTGACGAACCTCGACGCCTCGCCGTTCCTCGGCCGTCTCGCGCTCTGCCGGGTCCGCTCGGGCACGATCCGCAAGGGCCAGCAGGTCACGTGGATCAAGCGGGACGGGACGTCGTCGCGGGTCAAGGTCACCGAGCTGCTCATGACGCAGGCCCTCGAGCGCAAGCCCGCCGAGGAGGCCGGGCCGGGCGACATCATCGCCATCGCCGGGATCTCGGACATCATGATCGGCGAGACGCTCGCCGACCCCGAGGACCCGCGACCGCTGCCGCTCATCACCGTCGACGAGCCGGCGATCTCCATGACGATCGGCGCGAACTCCTCCCCGCTCGCCGGCCGGGTCAAGGGCTCGAAGGTCACCGCGCGCCTGGTCAAGGACCGGCTCGACCGCGAGCTCGTCGGCAACGTGTCGATCCGCGTGCTCCCGACGGAGCGTCCGGACACGTGGGAGGTGCAGGGCCGCGGCGAGCTCGCCCTGGCGATCCTCGTCGAGACCATGCGCCGCGAGGGCTTCGAGCTCACCGTCGGCAAGCCGCAGGTGGTCACCCGCCAGGTGAACGGCAAGGTCCACGAGCCGTTCGAGCACCTGACGATCGACTCGCCGGAGGAGTACCTCGGCGCGATCACCCAGCTCCTCGCCGTCCGCAAGGGCCGCATGGAGCAGATGAGCAACCACGGCACCGGCTGGGTCCGGATGGAGTTCAAGGTGCCGAGCCGCGGCCTCATCGGCTTCCGGACCGAGTTCCTCACCGAGACCCGCGGCACCGGGATCGCCCACCACGTCTTCGACGACTACGAGCCGTGGGTCGGCGAGCTGCGCACCCGGCCGACGGGCTCGCTCGTCGCCGACCGGTCCGGCGTCGCGACGTCCTTCGCCATCACCAACCTCCAGGAGCGCGGCACGCTCTTCGTCGAGCCGACCACGGAGGTCTACGAGGGCATGGTCGTCGGCGAGAACTCCCGCGCCGACGACATGGACGTCAACATCACCAAGGAGAAGAAGCTCACGAACATGCGGTCGTCCACGGCCGACGAGTTCGAGCGCCTGGTGCCGGCCCGCAAGCTCAGCCTGGAGCAGTGCCCGGAGTTCTGCCGCGACGACGAGTGCGTCGAGGTGACCCCGGAGGCGGTGCGGATCCGCAAGGTCGTCCTGGACCAGACCGAGCGCGGTCGCGCGACGGCCCGGGCCAAGCGCGCCTGACCCCTCGCCGCCTCGAAGCGCGCAACGTGACGTTGGTCGCTACCTAAGCGCCCAACGTCACG
>JBQGCR010000879.1:0-1532 GCA_052038585.1 Kineosporiaceae bacterium | reverse complement strand
ACCCCTCCCCCTCTCCCCGGTGATCATGAACGATCGACGGGTGATCATGTTCGGTTGACGGACCGGCGCCGGTCAACCGTTCATGATCACCGCTCAACCGTTCATGATCACGGGGTGGCAGAGGGGCGACACGTGTCAGTTTGGGGGGCGGCGTCCAGGTTGTGAGTCGTGGTCGAGATGCCCGGTCCGGCGGGGGTAGTGTGCGCGCCCGTGACCAGCAACGGGCACCAGCGGCAGGGCCGCCCCGCCCCGGCGGAGAAGGTCTGCCTGCGTGACGTCGCCGCTGCCGCCGGCGTCTCGCTGACGACGGCCTCCCACGCGCTCAACGCCGTCCAGGCGGCCCGGGTCGCACCGGCCACGGTCGCGCGGGTCCGGGAGGTGGCCCAGCGCCTCGGCTACCGCGCCCGGCCCGAACCGGCCCGCGAGCGGTCGGCGGGGACGGTCGGCGTCCTCGGCCTCCAACTGACGAGCGCCCCGCACTCCGGCCGGGTGCTCCAGGGCATCGGCGACGCGTGCCACCGCCTCGGCGTCGACGTCGTCCTGCGCGACGCCGACGACGACAGCGCGGACCGCGAGGCCGAACTCCTGCTCCGGCACGACGTGCGCGGCGTCCTCGTCGTCACCCGCTTCCACCGCGAGATCGACCTGCCGCGCGCCCTGGCCGGGACCCGGGTCGTCGTCGTCGACGCCCGGTGCGCCGCCCCGGCGACGGCCTGCGTCGTCCCCGACGACGAGCGCGGCGGGCACGACGCCGTCGCCTTCCTCCTCGCGAGCGGACACCGCCGGATCGGCCTCCTGAGCAACCGCGACGACATCCCCGCGACCCACGCCCGCCTGCGCGGCGCCGCCGCCGCGCTCGAGGCGGCCGGCCTCGCGTGGGACCCGCGCATGGTCACCTGCGGCCCGCCCGACGCCGGCGGCGGGCGCGAGGCCGCGGGCCGGCTGCTCGACCTCGCGGAGCCGCCGACGGCGTTCTTCTGCTTCAACGACGCGATGGCCGCCGGCGCGTACCAGGCCATCTGCGAGCGCGGCCTGCACGTGCCGGGCGACGTCTCGGTCATCGGGTACGACGACGAGTCCCGGATCGCCGCCTCCCTGTTCCCGCCGCTGACGACGGTCGGCCTGCCGCACTACGAGCTCGGCCGTCACGGCGTCGAGCGGCTCCTCGACGCGTCGCCGACGCCGTGGCCGCCGGCCGCACCGGACACGATGCTCGTCGCGTGCCCGCTCGTCCGTCGCGCATCGGTCGACACGCCGAAAACTTTTGGCACGTTCCGTCCCGCTTCGAGGCATTGATTCCCCGCACAGCCGACACCTAGGTTCCGTACCGCGGCACCAGGGTCGGTGCGGAGCGCGAGCAGCGGCCCCAGGGGGAGAGTCGTTGCGTCGCAGCGTGTCCCGACGATCCACGTCGTGCTGCAGGTCACGCTCGCACGCCTCTGGCGCCGTGCCCCACCCTGCCCGGACGTCGGGCAGGGACACCACCTCGAAAGGGACATGGCCATGGGTCATTCCTCCTCCACCGCGCGACG
>JBQGCR010000878.1:0-6536 GCA_052038585.1 Kineosporiaceae bacterium | reverse complement strand
CGGTACCAGAACGTCGCCTGGAGCAGGGCGCCCGAGCAGGCGACGACGAGCATGACCTCGCCGGTGCGCTCGAGGCTGCCGTGCGTCGTCAGGTAGAGCAGGGCGTCGCCGGCGGCGGCGAGCAGGCACAGGGACAGCAGGAGGTGCGCGGCGAAGCCGCCGACGGCGCGGCAGCGCAGGGTGAACGCGACGACGGCGAGGACGAGCCCGGCGCACCCGGCGACGAGCGCCCACGTGCCGGCGGCGTACGACGACGCCGAGACGGCGTGGGACAGGGCCATCGCCGAGAGCACCACGGCGAGGACGCCGGGCACGAGCGCGACGAGGCGGTCGGCCTCGTCGGAGCCGTCGGGCACGTCGGCCTCCTCACCCCGGGACGTCTCGGGTCGGATCGGGTCGTCATGGACCGGATCGGCCGGACGGGGGAGGACCTGAGCCCCCGCTCACCCGTCCGGCCCAGCGGCCGGACCGTCGGGCCCGGTCGTTAGGCTGGCCTCCTCCGCCGGGCTCGGGTGCCCGGCGCCGCCGAGGAGGTTCTCGTGAGCACCGAGCGCACGCTCGTCCTGGTCAAGCCCGACGGCGTCCGGCGCGGCCTGACCGGTGAGGTCCTGCGCCGGGTCGAGGCCAAGGGGTACACGCTCGTGGCGCTGGAGCTGCGGGTCGCGACGCGGGAGGTGCTCGAGCAGCACTACGCCGAGCACGTCGGCAAGCCGTTCTACGAGCCGCTGCTCGAGTTCATGTCCTCCGGCCCGGTCGTCGCCGCCGTCGTCGAGGGCCAGCGGGTCGTCGAGGGCTTCCGCAGCCTCGCCGGCAGCACCGAGCCGACGCTCGCGCCGCCCGGCACGATCCGCGGGGACCTCGGCCGCGACTGGGGCCTGAAGGTCCAGCAGAACCTCGTCCACGGCTCGGACTCCCCGGAGTCGGCGGCCCGCGAGCTCGGGATCTGGTTCCCGGGGCTCGCCGGCTGACCGGCCGCCGCCGCACGGCCGTACCGCGGGCCCAGACCTAGGTCCGCGGACCGGTGCCCGGCCGCCGCCTACGGTGGCGGCGGAGGTGGCCGACATGCCCTCAGCGGCAGCCGACGAGCGCACGCTCGTCCTCGTCAAGCCCGACGCCGTGGCACGCGGCCACGTCGGGGAGGTGCTGCGCCGGGTCGAGGCCAAGGGGTACCGGCTCGTCGCGCTCGACCTGCGCGTGCCGGACGCCGCCCTGCTCGCCGAGCACTACGCCGCGCACGTCGGCAAGCCGTTCTACGCCGACCTCGTCGCGTTCATGCGCTCGGGCCCGGTGGCCGCGGCCGTCGTCGAGGGGCCGCGCGTCGTCGAGGGCGTCATGAGCCTCGTCGGACCGACCGACCCCACGCTCGCGCCGCCCGGCACGATCCGCGGCGACCTCGGGCACGACTGGGGGCACGGGGTCACCGAGAACGTCGTGCACCGCAGCGACTGCCCCGAGGCGGCGCGGCACGAGGTCGCGCTGTGGTTCCCGGGCCTGCAGGGCCGTCCGTGAACGACGACGTCCATGCGGGCGTCGCGTACCCGTACGAGGCTGCGGACGTAACACAACGCTGGGACCATGCCGGGGTGTCCACCACCACGCCCCAGACGATCAGCTACCCCGCGCCCGGCTCCCGGCCGGCGCACGGCTCGGCCGAGCAGTGCGCCCCGCACGTCGTCGTCCTGTTCGGCGCGGCGGGGGACCTGTCACGCCGCAAGCTGCTCCCGGGCCTGGCCCGGCTCGTCGCGTCCTCGCTCGCGCCCGACGTGCGGATCGTCGCGACGAGCCTGGAGGAGCACGACGACGACGGCTTCCGCGCCTTCGCCCGCCAGGCCGTCGAGGAGTTCGGCAGCCGCCGGCTCACCGAGCAGGCCTGGGAGGACTTCGCGAGCAAGCTCACGTACGTGCCGCAGTCCGCCGGACCGGTCGCGCTCGCCTCGGCCGTGCAGAAGGCCGAGGCCGACCTCGGCTCGGCGGTGCAGCGGCTGCACTACCTGTCCGTGCCGCCCAAGGCCGCGCTCGCCGTCGTCTCGATGCTCCGCGACGCCGGCCTCGTCGAGCGCTCCCGGGTCATCATGGAGAAGCCGTTCGGGACCGACCTGCCCTCGGCCGTCGAGCTCAACGGCCTGCTCCACGAGACCTTCGACGAGAGCCAGATCTTCCGGATCGACCACTTCCTCGGCAAGGAGGCGGCGCAGAACATCCTCGCCCTGCGCTTCGCGAACGGGCTGTTCGAGCCGATCTGGAACCGCAACTTCATCGACCACGTGCAGATCGACGTCCCCGAGATGCTCGGCCTGGACCGGCGCGCCAACTTCTACGAGTCGACCGGCGCCTACAAGGACATGGTCGTCACCCACCTGCTCCAGGTGCTCGCGTTCGTCGCGATGGAGCCGCCGACGGCGCTCGAGCCGCGCGCCATCAGCGAGGAGAAGAACAAGGTCTTCCGCTCGATGCTGCCGATCGACGTCCGGGACGTCGTCCGCGGCCAGTACACCGGCTACCGCAGCGAGGACGGCGTCTCCCCGGAGTCGGACACCGAGACGTTCATCGCGCTCAAGGTCTACCTCGACAACTGGCGCTGGGCCGGCGTGCCCTTCTACCTGCGCACGGGCAAGCGGATGGCGGAGGGGCTGCGGATCGTCTCGATCGCCTTCCGGGAGGCGCCGCGCTCGATGTTCCCGGCGAACTCCGGCGTCGGCCAGGCGGGGCCGGACCACCTGACCTTCGACCTCGCCGACGCGTCCAAGGTCTCCCTGAGCTTCTACGGCAAGCGGCCCGGGCCGGGGATGAAGCTGGAGAAGCTCTCCATGCAGTTCTCCACCGAGGAGACCGACCGCGTCGGCGACGTCATGGAGGCCTACGAGCGGCTCATCCTCGACGCGATGCGCGGCGACCACACGCTCTTCACGACGGCCGAGGGCATCGAGAGCCTCTGGGAGCGCTCGACGGCGCTCATCACCGACCCGCCGCCGGTCAAGCCCTACGCGCCGGGCACGTGGGGGCCGAACGCCATCCACCAGCTCGTCGCGCCGCACGCCTGGCGGCTGCCGTTCGAGCGGGCCTGGCGCTCGAAGGCCTGAGCCGGCCCCTGTGAGGCCCGTCACGATCAGGACAAACCGGGCCGGCTGACCCATCCGGGTGACGCCGGGGGTCCGAACCCCGGGCATGACCGTCACCGACCGGCCCGCGCTGCGGGCTGCCCGCAGCCCGGGACGACGCCGGCCCACCGGGCCCTGGTGGCGGCCGCGGCCGGCGACCCTCGTCGCCTTCGGCGGCGTCGGCGCCCTCGCCTACGTCGTCGACCTCGGCGTCTACACCCTCGTGCGCGCCACGGTGCTCGACGGGTCGCCGATCTGGTCGAAGGTCGTCTCGACGTCGGTCGCGACCGTCGTCGCCTGGCTCGGCAACCGCCGGCTCGCCTTCGCCGACGGCCGGCGCGACACCCCGGTGCGCGAGGCCGCGCTCTTCGCCGCGGTCAACGTCGCCGGGCTCCTCGTCGCGGCCGCGTGCCTGTTCGTTTCGCACTACGTGCTCGGCCTGACCTCCCAGCTCGCGGACACCGTCTCCGGCAGCGTCGTCGGGCTCGTCCTCGGCACGGCCGTGCGGTGGCTCGGCTACCGCCACCTCGTCTTCCCCGTCCGCCCGTCCGTCCGCCCCGGAGGCCGCCCGTGACGCCGACCACGACGACGCTGACGACGACGACCGACCCCGGTCCGCAGCCGCTGCTCACCCCCGCCCCGCCGGCCCTGCCCCCGCAGCCGGACACCGCCCCCGCCGGCACCGTCCCGGCCGCCGACTTCGGCCCGCACCTGCCCGACTGGACCGCGGCCCAGTGGCTCGGCTACTCGAGCCTCACGCTGGTCACCCTCGCGCTCACCGTCGTCGCCGTGACGACGCTGTGGTGGATGCTCCACGCCTGGCGCGACGAGCGCTCGCTCGAGGCGACCGGCTTCCCGCAGACCCCCGGCCCCGCGCGGCACCGGTTCACCCTGCTCGTCCCGGCCCGGCACGAGGAGCAGGTGCTCGGGCACACCCTCGACCGGCTCGCCGCGCAGACGCACCCGGACCTGGAGATCCTCGCGATCGTCGGGCACGACGACCCCGGGACCGAGCTCGTCGCCCGCGAGGCGGCGGCGCGGCACCCCGGGCTCGTCCGGGTCGTCGTCGACGACAGCGTGCCGAAGAACAAGCCGAAGGCGCTCAACCGGGCGCTCGCCGAGGCGACGGGCGACGTCGTCGGGGTCTTCGACGCCGAGGACGACGTCCACCCGCGCCTGCTCGCGCTCGTCGACACCCGCTTCGAGCAGACCGGGGCCGACGTCGTCCAGGGCGGCGTCCAGCTCATGAACTACCGCACGTCGTGGTGGTCGCTGCGCAACTGCCTGGAGTACTACTTCTGGTTCCGCTCCCGGCTGCACTTCCACGCCCGGTCGCGGTTCATCCCGCTCGGCGGCAACACCGTCTTCGTGCGCCGGCACTGGCTCGAGCGCTCGCAGGGCTGGGACGCCGACTGCCTCGCCGAGGACTGCGAGCTCGGCGTCCGGCTGTCCAGCGCCGGCGCCCACGTCGTCGTCGCGTACTCCCCGGACGTCGTGACCCGCGAGGAGACGCCGGGCTCGTTCGCCTCGCTGCTCAAGCAGCGCACCCGGTGGAACCAGGGCTTCCTCCAGGTGCTGCGCAAGGGCGAGTGGCGCCGGCTGCCGAGCCGCCGGCAGCGGGTCTTCGCGCGCTACCTGCTCGCGATGCCGTTCCTCCAGGCCTTCACCGGCCTGCTCGTGCCGGTCTCGGTGGTCCTCGTGCTCTTCGCCAAGGTGCCGACCCCGCTGGCCCTGCTGACCTTCCTCCCGCTCGTGCCGACCGTCGTCACGGTGGCCGCCGAGGTCGCCGGGCTCGCCGAGTTCGGCCGGCTCTACGGACCGAGGGCCCGGCTGCGCGACTACGCCAGGCTCGTCCTGGGCACGTTCCCCTTCCAGGTCTTCCTCGCAGGGGCGGCGGTCCGTGCCGTCGTCCGCGAGCTGCGCGGGGACCGCTCGTGGGAGAAGACGGCGCACACCGGGGCGCACCTGCAGGCCGGCGCCCCCGACCTCGTCGTCACCCTCCCCGCGGACGACGACGCGAAGGCGGTGGCCCGGTGACGGACCTGCTCACCCGCCCCGTCCCGGCCGCGGATGCACCCGCGGCACCCCCGCCGCGCCGCCGCGCCGGGCTCGTGTGGCTGCTGCCGACCCTGCTCGTCGCCGCCGTCGTCAACCTCGTCAACCTCGCCGGCGCCCCCCAGCGGATCGACGACGAGGGCACGTACACCGCCCAGGCATGGGCGGTGGGGCACCTCGGCGAGCTGACCCACTACACCTACTGGTACGACCACCCGCCGCTCGGCTGGCTCCAGGTCGCGGCGTGGACCGGGCTCACCGGCGGCTTCGAGCGGTACGACGTCGCCGTCGTCGCCGCCCGCGAGGCGATGGTCGTCGCCGCCCTCGTCTCGACCGCGCTCGTCTGGCTGCTCGGCCGCCGGCTCGGGCTCTCCCGGCCCGGGGCGACCGCCGCGGCGGCCGTCTTCGCCCTCTCGCCGCTGGCGCTGCAGTTCCACCGCCAGGTCTACCTCGACAACGTCGCCACGCCGTGGCTGCTCGTCGCGCTCGTCCTGGCGACCGTGCGCCGCTCGCAGTTGCTCGCCTTCACCGCGGCGGCCGCGGCCTTCGGCGTGGCGGTACTGAGCAAGGAGACCTACCTGCTCGCGCTGCCCCTGCTCGCCTGGACGATGTGGCGGTCCGCCGCGCCGGCGACCCGCCGCTACACGCTGACGGTCGCGGCGACGGTGCTGGTCGTCATCGGCGTCTCCTACGTCGCCCTCGCCCTCGTCAAGGGGGAGCTCGTGCCGGGCACGGACCGGGTCAGCCTCGTCGACGGCCTGATGTTCCAGCTCGGCGGCCGCGAGGCGAGCGGCTCGCCGTTCGACGCCGGCAGCCTCACCCGGCGCACGCTGGACCAGTGGTGGCAGCTCGACCCCGTCCTCGTCGTCGCGACCCTCGCCGCGACGCTCGGCGGCCTCGCCGTCCGGCGGCTGCGCGCCGTCGCGGTGCTCCTCGCCGCCCTGCTGCTCGTCGTCGTCCGGCCCGGCGGCTACCTGCCGGTGCCGTACGTCGTCATGCTCCTGCCGCTCGCGGCGCTGCTCGTCGCCGGCGTCCCGGACGCGGCCGTCCGCGCCTGGCGCCGCAGCGGACCGCCGGCCCGGGCCGGGCAGGCCGCGGTCGTGGCGCTCGCCGTTGCGGGCGTCGCCGCCGCCGGCCCGCTGTGGGCCGGCCAGCTGCGCGGCTTCCTGCGGGCCGACCTCGACGCGCCGATGCGCCAGGCCCAGACGTGGCTCGAGACCAACGTCGCCCGGGACGACACCCTCGTCGTCGACGACGCGATGTGGGTCGACCTCGTCGAGGCGGGCTTCGAGCGCGACGACGTCCTCTGGTACTACAAGGTCGACACCGACCCCGCCGTGACCGCCGGCCTGCCGGACGGCTGGCGCGACCTCGACTGGGTCG
>JBQGCR010000877.1:0-4185 GCA_052038585.1 Kineosporiaceae bacterium | reverse complement strand
CCGGCGCGGCCGCGGGCGAGCACGCCGTCCGCCGTCACCGGCTCCTCGACCGCCGGCACCGGGCCCGTCGGCGCGCCGGCCCGGCGCAGCACGGCGACGTCCTGCGCCGCCTCCACCGGGTAGTGCAGGACGGCCGGGGCCGGCGCCGCGTCGACGACCCGCCGGGCGAGGACGCCCGGCAGGCCGAGGCAGTGGTCGCCGTGCAGGTGGGTCAGGCAGACCCGGTCGACCGACGGGGCCGACACCCCCGCGAGCAGGAGCTGGCGCTGGGTCCCCTCGCCCGGGTCGAGGAGCAGGGTCAGGCCGTCCCACCGCAGGACGTAGCCGTTGTGGTTGCGCTCGCGGGTGGGGACCTGCGAGGCCGTGCCGAGGACGACGAGCTCGCGGGACGGCACGTCCCGCACACTACGTCAGGCGACGAGGCGGTCGCGGGTGCCGCAGAAGAAGTGCCGGTCGACGCAGAGGACCTTCACCACCTCGCTCGGGGTGGGCTCGGCCTCCCGGTCCCGCTGCACCTCGGCGGGCAGGCCGCACTCGGGGCAGCAGGACAGCTCCAGGCTGACGATGGGGTTCGGCTCCATGACGCACCTCCGGACTCCTGAGCGCCTCCCGACTGGGTTCCGCCGTTGGACAGGAGGTGCCTTCGTCCCTATCCGTACCCCGTGGATGTCACGTCGATGTGTCAGGCGGACACCCGGGGCGGTGTGCGACGGACGTCACGCCTGGACGAGCGTCACCGGCATCGAGGAGTCGACGGGCAGCGCGAGGTCGGACGGCGCCCGCCCGCGGAGCACCATCTGCGCGCCGAGCGCGGCGACCATCGCGCCGTTGTCGGTGCACAGCCCCGGCCGCGGGACGCGCAGCCGGACGCCGGCGGCCTCGCAGCGCTCCACGGCGAGGGAGCGCAGCCGGCTGTTCGCGGCGACGCCGCCGCCGACGAGCAGGTGGTCGACGCCCTGCTCGGCGCAGGCGAGCAGGGCCTTGCGCAGGAGGACGTCGACGACGGCCTCCTGGAACGACGCGGCGACGTCGGCGAGCGGGACCGGTTCTCCCGCAGCCTCCCTCGTCTCGACCCACCGCGCGACGGCGGTCTTCAGGCCGGAGAAGGAGAAGTCGTAGCGGTGCCGCTCGAGGTCGCGCGCGCTCGTCAGCCCGCGCGGGAAGGCGATCGCCGCCGGGTCGCCGTCGCGGGCCGCCCGGTCGACGTGCGGCCCGCCGGGGAAGCCGAGCCCGAGGACGCGGGCGACCTTGTCGAACGCCTCGCCCGCGGCGTCGTCGATCGTCGCGCCGAGCGGGCGGACGTCGGCGGTGACGTCGGGGACGAGCAGCAGCGAGGAGTGCCCGCCGGAGACGAGCAGCGCCATCGTCGGCTCGGGCAGCGGCCCGTGCTCGACGACGTCGACGGCGACGTGCGCGGCGAGGTGGTTGACCCCGTAGACCGGGACCCCGAGGGCGACGGCGAGCGCCTTGGCCGCCGCGACGCCGACGACGAGCGCCCCCGCGAGCCCCGGACCGCTCGTGACGGCGAGCGCGTCGACGTCGGCGAGGCGCACGCCGGCGTCCGCGCACGCCCGCTCGACCGTCGGGACCATGGCCTCGAGGTGCGCCCGGCTCGCGACCTCGGGGACGACGCCGCCGAAGCGCGCGTGCTCCTCGACGGAGGAGGCGACGGCGTCGGCGAGCAGCGTCGTCCCGCGGACGACCCCGACGCCGGTCTCGTCGCACGAGGTCTCCAGGCCGAGCACGAGGGGCGCGTCGCTCACGGCCTCACCCTAACGAGCGCTCAGACGGGGACGACGACGACCAGACCGTCGAGGCCCACGAAGTCGGCACTGTTGCGCGTGTACAGCGGCAGGCGGTTGGCGTGCGCGATCGCCGCGATCTGCAGGTCCGCGAGACGACCCCTGTGCCGGCGGCCGGCCGCGGTCACGGCCGCGACGACCTGCCCGTACGACCGGGCCGCCGCAGCGTCGAACGGCAGCGGCTCGAGCAGCGCCTCGACCTGCTGGAGCAGAGCCTGACGACGGGCCCGCTCCGCGGGGTCCGCCGCGAGATGGGTCCCTGCGGCCAGCTCGGCGAGGGTGACCGCGGTCGTCGTCGCCTCGTCCGGCAGCGCTGCAGCGACCACGGGGTCGGTCCAGTCGATGAGGACCGAGGTGTCGAGGATCGCGCGGCTCATGCGTCGCCATGGTCGAGGGTCTGGTCCACCGCGTCGTCGAGGTCCCGCCGGAACGCCGCGGCGTCGATGACCGGCGCGCTCCGCGCCGCCGCGAGGAGGTCCGCGCGGCTCACGAAGGTCGGACGTCTCGCGGCGACAGGGCGAAGCTCGGCGACCGGCGTGCCGTGCCGGGTGACCACGAACGACTGGCCGGCGGCGACCGCATCGATGATGCGCGCGTTGTCGTTGCGCAGTTCCCGCTGCCCGATGGTCTCCGTCATGATCTCAGCGTAGCGTCATGTGCTACAGGCGGCTACACCGTCTCGCTCCGGGCGACCGGCAGGGGGCGCAGGCGCATGACGACGGCGTCGACGTCACCGGGCTGGTAGTACCGGCGGCGGACGCCGATGCGCTCGAACCCGCTGCGGGAGTACAGGCGCAGCGCCGGCTCGTTGTCGGCGCGGACCTCGAGCAGCAGCGCGGAGGCACCCTCGGCGCGGGCGCCGTCGACGAGCGCGTCGAGCAGGCGGCGGCCGACCCCGCGGCCCTGCGCCGCCGGCGCCACGGCGATCGTCTGGACGTCGGCCTCGGCGTCGCCGGCCGCGAGCAGGCCCGCGTAGCCGAGCAGGACGCCGTCGTCGTCCGCGACGAGGTAGGTCCGGCCCGGTGCGGCGAGCTCGCCCCAGAACGTCTCCGCGGTCCACGCGGTCGGCCCGAAGAGCTCGTTCTCCAGGGCGACGACGGCCTCGACGTCCCACCACCGCATCGGCCGGAGCGAGACGGTCACGACAGCACGCGCTTGCGCGCGCCCGGCTCCTGGGCGTCGGGCCGGCGCAGGTAGAGCGGCACGGGCGGCAGGAGGCCGTGGCCGCCGGCGGCCAGCCGGCCGGCGACGACGTGGGCGAGCGCGCCGGCCTCGACGTCGAGCGGGCCGGCGCTCGGCCCGAGCTCGTCGGGGTAGAGCAGGCAGCCGCGGCCGGTGACGTCGGTGTCCCGGACGGGGACGTCCTCGGCCGAACCGACGTGCGGCCCCTCGACCCGCTCGGCGCCCCACGGCCCGCGCCGGTAGCGGGCCCAGTAGACCTCGCGGCGGCGGGCGTCGGTCGCGACGACGAGGTCGCCCTCCCCCGGCGTCGCGGCGGCCAGCGCGTCGAGCGAGCAGAGCCCGGGGACGTGGACGCCGAGGGCGGCGCCGAGCACCCGGGCGGTGACGATCCCGACGCGCAGCCCGGTGAACGGCCCCGGCCCGACGCCGACGGCGACGGCGGTGAGCCGCCGCCGGTCGACCCCCGCGGCGGCGAGGACGTCCTCGACCATCGGCGCGGTGAGCTCCGCGTGCCGGCGCGGGTCGCGCACGCTCGCCTCGGCGAGGACGTGCCCCTGCCGGTGGACGGCGGCGGTCACGCAGGCGCCGGACGTGTCGAGGGCGAGCAGGATCATCGCGCGGCCTCCGGGGCGAGACGGGCGAGCTCGACGCCGTCCCAGCGCGGCCCGTGGGGCTCGACGACGACGGCCCGCGGCTCGTCGCCGTCGTCGTCCGCGTCCGTGGGAGCGGGGCCGTGCGGGCGTTCCAGCCGGACCGACAGCCACGACGGCCAGAGCCCCTCGACGAGCCCCTCGCCCCACTCGACGACGGTGACGGACTGCTCGAGGGACGCCTCGAGGTCGAGGTCCTCGACCTCGGCGAAGGACCCGAGCCGGTAGGCGTCGACGTGGACGAGCGCCGGCCCGCCCACGGTCGAGGGGTGGACCCGGGCGATGACGAACGTCGGGCTCGTGACGTCCCCGCGGACGCCCAGCGCGGCGCCGAGCCCGCGGGTCAGCGTCGTCTTGCCCGCCCCGAGGTCGCCGGTGAGGACGACGAGGTCCCCGGCGCGCAGCACCCCGGCGAGCGCCGCGCCGAACGCCGTCGTCGCCTCGGCGGTGGCCAGCGCGGTGCGCAGCGTCGGCGCCGGCGTGCTCACGCCGCTCCCCCGCGCCGGGTGCGCCCGCGCCGGCCGCGCCCGCGGCGCTCCGCGACCGGGGTC
>JBQGCR010000876.1:0-15060 GCA_052038585.1 Kineosporiaceae bacterium | reverse complement strand
CGCCTCCTTGAGACCGACGACCGAGCGCAGCCCGGCCTCGACCCGCTCGACGACGTCCGGCGAGAAGACCCCGTGCAGCCGGCGGCCGCGGACGAAGTCGGCGAAGGCGTCGCGCGTCGACCACCGGGGCTCGAAGCCGAGGACGGCACGCATCCGGGTGGTGTCGAGGCCGCGCCCGAAGGACAGGAAGCGCACCTGCTCGGGCGTGAAGTCCGTGACCCCGGCCCGCCGGATGACCTGCCCGACGACGCCGGCGAGCGCCGCGGGCACCGGCGCGGTGGGCCGTCCGGCCATCCGGGCGGCCTGGGAGAGCAGGAGGACGCCGTCGCCGGCGACGTTGACGACGCCCGTCGCGTCGCCGAGGGCCGCCAGCCGCAGCGCCTCGAGGCCGTCGTCCTCGTGGACGAACTGCAGGCGCGGGTCGTAGCCGAGCACCGTCGGCAGGACGGGCAGGCTGAAGTAGTCGGTGAGCGCCGTCCGGACGCCCGGGCCGATGAAGTTGGCCAGGCGGAGCATGGCGACCCCGACGTCGGGCCGGCGCCGGGAGAACCCGCGCACGTAGCCCTCGACCTCGACGGAGTCCTTGCCCCACCCGCTGCGCGGCAGGTGCTTCGCGCCGGTCTCCTCGGTGAACAGCGCCGGGTCGCGCGGGCTGGACCCGTACACGGCCGCCGTCGACTTCACGACGAGCCGGCGCACCCCCGGCGCCTTCTGGCACGCGGCGAGCAGCTGCATCGTCCCGATGACGTTGATCTCCTTCATGGAGACCCGGCCACCCGCGCCCGTCGGGGTCGCGATGACGTTCATGTGGACGACGGTGTCGACCTCCGCCCGCGCGATCACCTTGGCGATGACGGGGTTGCGGATGTCGGCGCGGACGAACTCGCACGAGCCGATGTCGTGCGGTGGGGGGACGACGTCCACGCCGATGACGCGGTCGACGGACGGGTCGGCGGAGATCGTGCGCGCGAAGCGGCCACCGAGGTACCGAGAGACCCCGGTGACCAGGACGACCCGCCCCATCTGCGCTCCTCCCCGACGCTACGCGTGCTGCGCGCCGGACTCGTGGACGCCGTACCCCCGCAGGCCCCGCCGTGCGGGGCCGCGCCTCACTTCTTGTTGCGGCGCTGGTGACGCGTCTTGCGCAGCAGCTTGCGGTGCTTCTTCTTGGCCATGCGCTTGCGACGCTTCTTGATGACGGAGCCCATACGGTCCTCGCTCAGTGGTGGTCGGTCCGGCGGCGTCCGGGCGGACGCGGTCCGGGCCAGCCTACCTGGCGCGCACGGGGTGGGGCGTCCCGGCCGATCACGGCCCCGCGGACCTCAGCCGGTCCGGTCCTCCGGCTGCTGCCGGGGCGTGCCGACGGCGCCGCGGCGCAGGAACGCGTCGACCGCCGCCTCGGGCACCCGGTAGGACTTGCCGACCCGGACGGCGGGCAGCTCGCCGGCCTGGACGAGCCGGTAGACCGTCATCCGGGAGACGCGCACGAGCTCGGCCACCTCGGCGACGGTGAGGAAGCGGACGTCGAGCTCGCCCATCCCGCTCCCGTCGTCCGGTCGATCGCCGTTGGCCGTCCCGGCCAGGGTACGGCTCAGTCGAACCAGGGGTCGAGGCCGTGCAGCGGGAAGACCGCCTTGCGGGTGAGCATGACGGCGCGGTCCGCCGGGTCGCCGGTGTCGTGCCCGGAGCGCCACGACGTGAAGCCCGCGTCGCGGCCGTCCGTCATCCGCTGGGGCGCCTGCCGGCCGTACCGCTCGAGGACGTACTCCCGCCAGCCCTCGGGGACGGCCGTCTGCGGGTCCACCGGGTGGTGCGCCGCGATGCCGACGAGGTGCGCCCACGCCCGGGGCACGACGTCGACGACCTCGTAGCCGCCGCCGCCGACCGCGACCCACCGCCCGTCGCACAGCTCGTGGGCGAGGGAGTGCAGCTCGGCGTAGGAGGCGCGCTGGGCGTCGAGGGACAGCGCCATGTGGGCCAGCGGGTCCAGCGCGTGCGAGTCGCAGCCGTGCTGGGTCACGAGGACGTCGGGCTTCCAGGCGCGCAGCAGGGGCGGGACGACGGCGTCGAAGCCGCGCAGCCAGTCGGCGTCCCCGACGCCCGCCGGGAACGCGACGTTGACCGCCTCGCCGAGCGCGGCGCTGCCGCCGATGTCCTCGGCGTAGCCCGTGCCGGGGACCAGCACCCGGCCGGTCTCGTGCAGGCTCACCGTGAGCACCCGCGGGTCGTCCCAGAAGATCGACTCGACGCCGTCGCCGTGGTGGACGTCGACGTCGACGTAGGCGACCCGCTGCGCGCCGGCGTCGAGCAGCGCGTGGATCGCCACCGCCACGTCGTTGTAGACGCAGAACCCCGCCGCCCGGTCGCGCATCGCGTGGTGCATGCCGCCGGTGAAGTTCACCCCGTGGGCGGCCTCGCCGTTCCACACGGCGAGGGCGACGTCCCGGGTCCCGGCTGCGATCCGGGCGCTCGCGTCGTGCATGCCGGGGAAGACGGGGACGTCGTCCGTGCCCAGCCCGCGCGCCTCGTCGGCCGGACCGCCGGGCACGGAGGCCGCGCGGACCGCCGCGACGAACTCCGGGGTGTGGCAGGCGAGGAGCACCTCGTCGGGGGCGGGGTCGACGGTGACGACGTGGACGCCGGCGCGGTCGAGCAGGCCGAGGTCGCGGCACAGTCGCGAGGCCAGGTCGAGCCGGACCGGCGACATCGGGTGCCCCGGCCCGAAGTCGTACGCCAGGAAGGACTCGTCCCAGACCAGCCGCAGCGCCTCCACGCGCCACACCGTACCCACCGACGGCCCGGGGACGGGCGGGGCGGGCGACCGCGAATAGTCTCTGCGGCAGCACCCGCGCGACGGACGGCACCCCGGCCGCCACGACCGGCCGGCCCCCCGGCCCGCGCACCGGCCCGAGGAGGCGTCGCCCGTGACCGTGCCAGGCCCCCTCGGCGGCCCCGTCGCGCCGCTGACCCGCAGCCGCGGGGCGGGGTGGCTGCGGGACCAGATCGACGAGGCGGCCCGCCGCTCGCCCGCCCGCCTCGCCCTCGTCGTCTTCGCGCTGGTCATCGGCGCCTTCACCGCGCTGCTCAGCCTGCCGGCGGCCACGGCGAGCGGGCAGCGGGCGTCCTTCGTCGACGCCCTCTTCACGGCGACGTCCGCCGTCTGCGTCACCGGCCTCGTCGTGCAGGACACCGCCTCGTACTGGTCGGAGACCGGGCACGCGATCATCCTCGCCGCGATCAAGGTCGGCGGGCTGGGCATCCTCACCCTCGCCTCGCTGCTCGGCCTCGCGGTGAGCCGGCGGCTCGGCCTGGCACAGCGGATCATCGCGGCCAGCGAGACGAAGGCGCTGCGGCTCGGCGAGGTGGGCTCGCTGCTGCGGGCGGTCATCCTCACGTCGACGGCGATCGAGGTCGTCGTCGCCCTCGTCCTGTTCCCCCGCTTCGTCGTCGAGGGCGAGGGCGTCGGCACGGCCGCCTGGCACTCGGTGTTTTACGCGGTCTCGGCGACGAACAACGCGGGCTTCATCATCCACCCGTCCTTCGAGCAGTGGGTCGGCGACTGGTGGATCTGCGTCCCGATCGCCGTCGCCGTCTTCATCGGCAGCCTCGGCTTTCCCGTCGTCCTCGTCCTGTCCCGGTTCTGGCGGACGCCGGCGAAGTGGTCGGTCAACACCAAGCTGACGCTGACGACGACGACGATCGTCCTCGTCATGGCGATCGTGACGATCGGCGCCTTCGAGTGGACGAACCCGAGCACGTTCGGCCCGCTCGACCGCGACGAGACGGTGCTCGCCTCGATCTTCGCCGGCGTCATGCCGCGCTCGGGCGGCTTCGCGACCGTGGACGTCGGCCAGATGCGCGAGACGACCTGGCTGGCGACCGACTTCTTCATGTTCGTCGGCGGCGGCAGCGCCTCGACCGCGGGCGGCATCAAGGTCGGCACCCTCGCCGTCCTCGCCCTGGCGACCGTCGCCGAGGCGCGCGGCGACCGGGACATCGAGGCCTACGGCCGGCGCATCCCGACCGAGTCGGTGCGCCTCGCCGTGACGGTCCTCATGGCCGGGCTGACCTTCGTCGGCGTCTCCACGCTCGTCCTGCTCGCCGTGACCGGCGGCCGGCTCGACGAGATCCTCTTCGAGGTCATCAGCGCCTTCGCGACGTGCGGGCTGTCGACCGGCATCACGCCCGACCTGCCCGACGCGGGCAAGTACGTCCTCGTCGCCCTCATGTACGCCGGGCGCACGGGGACGATGACGCTCGCCGCCGCCCTCGCCCTGCGCGAGCGCAGCCGGATGTACCGCCTGCCGGAGGAGCGGCCGATCGTCGGCTAGCCTCCGGACGTGCCGTCGAACAGAGCCACCGCGCAGGACGAAGCCGTGCTCGTGTGCGGGCTGGGACGCTTCGGCGCGTCCACCGCCGACGCCCTCAACCGGCTCGGGCACGACGTGCTCGCGATCGACTCCGACCCCAAGCTCGTCCAGGACTGGTCGGGCAAGCTCACCCACGTCGTCGAGGCGGACTCGACGAGCCAGGACGCGCTCGTCCAGCTCGGCTGCGCGGAGTTCCGGATCGCCGTCGTCGGGATCGGCACGTCCGTCGAGGCGAGCGTGCTCACGTGCGCCAACCTCGCCGACCTCGGGATCCCCCAGATCTGGGCCAAGGCCATCACCCCGGCCCACGGCAAGATCCTCGAGCGGATCGGCGTGCACCACGTCGTCTACCCCGAGAAGGACGCCGGCGAGCGCGTCGCGCACCTCGTCACCGGCAAGCTCATGGACTACATCGAGTTCGACGACGGGTTCGCCATCGTCAAGATGCGCCCGCCGAAGGAGACGCAGGGCTTCACCCTCGCGGAGAGCAAGATCCGGCAGAAGTACGGCGTCACCGTCGTCGGTGTGAAGAGCCCGGGCGAGGACTTCACCTACGCCGTCCCCGACACCCGGGTCTCCCAGCACGACACGCTCATCGTCAGCGGCCACAGCGGGCTCATCGAGCGCTTCGCCGCGCGCCCCTGACCCCGATGGCGCGCCCGACGCCGTTCCGCCGGTTCGCCGCGCGGTCGAACCCGCTGCGCAGGGCCGCCCAGCTCGTCGTCGCCGGCTTCGTCGTCCTGCTCGCCGCGGGAACCGGCCTGCTCATGCTCCCCGTGTCGTCGCAGGGTCCGGGAGGCACCGACCTGCACACCGCGCTCTTCACCGCGACGTCGGCGGGCTGCGTGACCGGGCTGACGATCGTCGACACCGGGACGTACTGGAGCCCGTTCGGCCAGGTTGTCCTGCTGGCGCTCATGCAGCTGGGCGGGCTCGGCGTCATGACCTTCGCGTCCCTGCTCGGGCTGCTCGTCGCCGGCCGGCTCGGGCTGCGCTCCCGGCTGCTCGCCCAGAGCGAGACGCGGACCCTCGACCTGGGGACGGTGTCCTCGGTCGTCGCCGGCATCGTCCGGGTGAGCCTCGTCATCGAGGCGGCCGTCCTCGTCGCGCTGTTCCTGCGGTGGTGGCTCGGCTACGGCGAGAGCACCGGTCGTGCCCTGTGGCTCGCGACCTTCCACACCGTCTCCGCCTACAACAACGCGGGGTTCGCGCTGTGGGGCGACAGCCTCGTCGGCTTCGCCGGCGACCCCTGGGTCCTCGTCCCGCTCATGGCCGCGTTCGTCCTCGGCGGCCTCGGCTACCCGGTCCTGCTCGAGGTGCTCCGGTCCCTGCGCGCGCCCGGCGGCCGCGCCCGGCTGTGGAGCCTGCACACCCGGCTGACGCTCGTCATGACCGCGGCGCTGCTCGTGCTCGGCCCGGCCGTCGTCCTCCTCACCGAGCGCGGCAACCCCGGGACGCTGGCCGGCCTGCCGTGGCCGGAACGCCTCTGGTCCACCGTGTTCAGCGGCATCACCCCGCGGACCGCGGGCTTCAACACCATCGACTACGGCAGCGCCACGCCCGAGACGCTGCTCGCGACGGACGCCCTGATGATCGTCGGCGGCGGCAGCGCGGGCACCGCGGGCGGGCTCAAGGTGACGACGTTCGCCGTGCTCCTGCTGGCCGTGGTCTCCGAGATCCGCGGCGACCCGGACATCGACGTCTTCGGCCGCCGGATCTCGCTGGCGACGGTGCGCCAGGCCCTCTCGGTGGCGCTCATCGGCGTCCTGCTCGTCGTCGTCTCGACCTTCGTGCTCCTCGAGCTCAGCACGCTGGGCCTGGACGCGGCGCTGTTCGAGGTGGTGTCCGCCTTCGCGACGGTGGGGCTGTCGACGGGGGTGACGGCCGACCTGCCCACGGCAGGGCACTACCTGCTCGTCGTGCTCATGTTCCTCGGCCGGGTGGGACCGGTGACGGCCGCGGCCGCTCTCGCGCTGCGCGAGCGGCCGCGGGCGTACCGCAACCCCGAGGGACGTCCGATCGTCGGCTGACCGGGCCGGCTCAGCCGGCGGCGACGTCCAGCGCCGTCCCGGCCGCGAGCAGCGAGGCCCACGCCTCGTCGGGCACGGACGCTGCCGCCGCGGCGGTCACCGTGACGCGCAGCCGCTCCCCGGGCAGGAGCAGCGCGAGCTGGCGGTCGACGCGGGCGTCGGGCAGCTCGGGGTGGGTCTCGGCGAGGACGACGACGTCGCGGACGAGGTCGAGCGCCTCGACGACGAGCACCGCCTCCCCCGGCCCGGGCCGCTCGACGGTCAGGCGCACCCGGGCGGCGGGGTGCGCCAGCGCGCGGTCCTCGAGGAGCCAGCGGGTGCCGCGCCGGCCGTCCAGGTCGACGACGACGGCGGCGGCCCCCGAGCCGGCGCCGGGGGGCACCGCGCCGCCCGGGCGGACGACCAGGTGCCCGTCGGCCGGGACCTCGACGCCCCGGGCGTCGTGCGCGAGGACGGTCCCCTCCTCGGTGACGACCCGGACGACGCACTCCCCCGCCCACGGTCGCGGGGTGTCGTTGACGAGGGTCAGCCCGTCGGCCGCGCCGTCGGCGGTCGGCAGGACGGCGCGGTCGGCGAGCACCTCGGCGGCGGCCCACCAGGCGAGCTTGCGGGCGCCGGTGACGTCGAGGACCGACCAGGACAGCGCCGGCCAGCAGTCGTCGAGCTGCCACCACAGGGCACCCGAGCACGTGTCGTGCAGGCTGCGGAACCGCCCGACGGAGGTCCGCCGCGCCCGGGCCTGGACGAGCTGCGTGGCTAGGTCCCAGCCGCGGCCGTCACCGCCACCGTCGCCGGCCGGCGCGACGAGGTGCGGCACGTGGTCGGCCACGCCGCGGTCGAGCTTGGCCATGCCGTCGAAGGCCTTCTGCAGCCGGGGAAGACGGGGGTCGCCCCCGCCGGCCGGCGCGCCGCCGAGGGCACGGACGAGCGTCGGCCACGAGGCGGGCGCCTGCCAGCCGAACTCCGAGGCGAACGGGGACCGCTTGGCCTCGAAGGCGGTGTAGTCGACGTCGTTCCACGTGTCCCAGTGGTGGGTCGTGCCGAGCGCGGGGTCGTTCGGGTGGCGCAGCGGGTCCGGCGAGAACGGCGACCCGGGCACGTAGGGGCGGTCGGGGTCGAGCACGGACAGGACGGCGGGCAGCACCTCGCGGTAGATCCGCTCGCCCCAGGGCCGGCCGTCGAGCACCTCCGCCCAGCCCCAGTCCTCGTGCCCCCAGAGGTTCTCGTTGTTGCCGCACCACAGGGCGAGCGCGGGCCGGTGGCCGACCCGCTCGACGGCGTCGGCGGCCTCGGCGCGCACCCGGGCCAGGGTCGCCTCGTCCTCGGGGTAGGCCGCGCAGGCGAACGAGAAGTCCTGCCAGACGAGGACGCCGAGCTCGTCGCACACGTCGTAGAAGTCGTCCGACTCGACCGTCCCGCCGCCCCAGACGCGCAGCAGGTTCGCGCCGGTGGCGACGGCCTCGCCGACGAGCGCGCGGACGTGCTCGCGGGTCACGGTCTCGGGGAGCACGTGCGCGGGGATCCAGTTGAAGCCGCGGGCCCAGACGCGGGAGCCGTTGACGCACAGGGCGAACCGGTGGCCCGTCCCGTCGCCGGACTGGTCGACGTCGACGCGGCGGAAGCCGACCCGCCGGGTCACCGTGTCGCCGGGGGTCCCGGCGGCGTCGACCGCCCGCACCTCGACGACGTACAGCGCCTGCTCCCCGCGACCGACCACGTCCCAGCGCGCGGCGCCGGGCACCTCGACGGTGCGGTCCAGCGGTGCGTCGGCGACGTCGAACCGGCGGCGCCACAGGGGGTGACCGTCCTCGGCCTCCCGCGCCCACGGCCGCACGCTCACCTCGACGGCGGTGACCGCCGGGGACGTCGTCACGTCCAGGCGCAGCAGGGCCGTGCCCTGCCCGCCGTCGCCCTCGTCCCAGCCCCCCGAGACGAGCACGCGGTCGAGGTGCACCGCCCCCGCCCGCTCGACGACCGCCGCCCGCCAGAGGCCGGACGTGACCGTCACCGGCCCCCAGTCCCAGCCGAAGGAGCAGGCCATCTTGCGCACCTGGTTGTAGGGCAGCTCGTAGACGTCGGCGCGCGGCAACGGGTTCGCGGCCTCGGCCGCCCGCGCGACGGGCATGACCGGGGCGAGCTCGACCTCGACGTCCCACGCCCCGGGGGCGTCGTCGACGCCGAGGTCGACGACCCAGCGGTGGAACATGTCGTCGCACGTCAGCACGGCGGTGCCGTCGACCCGCACGGTGGCCAGGGTGTCGACGCCCTCGAGGACGAGCCGGACCTGCTCGCCGGTGCCGTGCCGCTCGACGCGGGCCGCGTAGACCCACGAGCAGGCCGACGCCCACTCGACGTCCTCCTCCCGGCCGTCGACGGTGACGTCGGGCGCGAGCCCGGCGTCGACGAGGGCGGCGAGGACGCTGCGGGGCACCTCGACGTCGAGGCCCGGGCCGAGCGCCGCCCGCGCGGCCGCGGGCAGCGCCGACCGCTCGTCACCGGGGCGGATCCGCCACGCGCGCAACGGCTCCCGCCGGGTGCGCACGGGGGCGTCGATGACGGGCCGGTCCTGGGTCACTTGGTGGCTCCTGACATGAATCCGTTGTAGATGTAGCGCTGGAGGGCGAGGAACACGACGAGCGTGGGGAGGATGACGATGATGACGCCGGCTGCGATGACCTCCCACTGCGCGCCGAAGGGTCCGGTGAAGCGGAACAGCGAGGTCGAGATGACCGGCAGGTCGCGCGACGGCATGTAGAGGAAGGGGATGTAGAACTCGTTGTAGACCGCGAAGCCCTTGATGATGACGACGGTAGCGATCGCGGGCTTGAGCAGCGGGAAGACGATCTGCCAGAAGACGCGCAGCGGACCGGCGCCCTCGAGCGTCGCGGCCTCGTCGAGCTCGCGCGGCACGGAGCGGATGAACTGCAGGAAGATGTGGATGGCGACGATGTCCGTGCCGAGGTAGAGCACGATCGGGGCGAGCCGGCTGTTGTAGAGGCCGAGGTTGTTGACCACCTGGAACGTCGCGACCTGGGTCGTCACGCCGGGCACGAGGACGGCGAGGAGGAAGGCGCCCAGCACGAGCCCGCGGGCCCGGAACCGGAAGCGGTCCAGGGCGTAGGCCGCCATCGCGGAGATGATGACGGTACCCGTGATCGAGACCGCGAGGATGATGACGGTGTTGAGGAAGCCGAGCGCCATCCGCCCCGCGGTGAACGCGGTGACGTAGTTGTCCAGGTCGAACGAGCGGGGCAGCGTGAAGGGCCCGGTCGTCTGGAACTCGCGCTGCGACTTGAAGGACGCCATGACGATGGCGACGAGCGGGAGCATCGTGAGGACGCTGGCCAGGACGAGGCTGGAGTACTTGAACGCCGTTGCGGCCGTGGACCTCACGCCTTCACCGCCTTCTCGTCGGGCACGACCCGACGCTGGACCCACGTGACGAGCAGGACGATGACGAGCAGCGTGACCGCCATGGCGGACGCGAGCCCGACCTTGCGGAACTCGAAGGCCATGTCGACGGTCTGGATGACGAAGGTCTTCGAGCCGTTCGCGCCGCCGGTCATGATGAAGGGGATCTCGAAGACCGCGAGGCTGCCGGAGACGGCGAGGATGAACGACAGGCTGACGATCGGCCGGATGCTCGGCAGGATGATCCAGCGGAACTGCTGCCAGCGGTTGGCGCCGTCGAGGGCCGCCGCCTCGTAGAGGGTCGGGTCCACCGACTGGATGGCGCCGAGGAACAGCACGAAGTTCAGCCCCATGTACCGCCACACGCTCGTCCCGGCGAGGGAGTAGTTGATGACGGAGGGGTCGCCGAGCCACTGCTGCTGCAGCGACTCCAGGCCGAGCGCGCCGAGCGTGGCGTCAAGGGTGCCGCCGGGCCGGAAGAAGTAGAGGAACGTGAACCCGATCGCGACGCCGTTGATGAGGTAGGGGAAGAAGAGGATGCCCTTGAACAGGTTCCGGAACCGCGTGTCGAAGGAGAGGATCGTCGCGAAGTACAGCGCGATCGCCATCTGCACGAAGGACGCCGCGAAGTAGTAGAGGCTGACGAAGAAGACCTTGAACAGCTCGGGCCGGGTGAAGAGCGCGACGTAGTTGTCGGGGCCGACGAACAGCTTGGTCTTGCTGATGCCGTTCCACTGCGTCAGCGAGTACCAGAGCATGTTCGCGACAGGGACGAGCGTGAAGACGACGAGCAGCGTCACGGGGACGGCGAGGAAGACCCACGGCGTGAGCCGGGTGCGCAGCAGGGTGACGAGGGGGCGGCGCGGCGCGGGGGCCGCGCCGACCGGGGCCGGGGCCCCGGTCGGGCGCAGCCGCGAGCCGACCGTGCTGGGAAGGGTCATGACGGCGTCCGGCGGTCAGCCGCCGACGGTCCCGCGAGCGGTCTTCCACCTCGAGTTCAGGTCCTCGAAGATCTGCTCCTTGGTCTCCTTCGACGCGCCGCGGGCGGCGTCGACGATCCGCTGGCGGTAGTCCGGCGCGAAGAGCCCGATCTCGGCCGCCTGGTCGATGTCGTTGACCGCGCTCTCCTTCCCGGCCGGCGGCGGGGTGAGCTCGAGGTACTCGACGCCGGCGGCCTCGAAGTCGGCGAGCGTCGCGGGCGTCGTGCCGTCCAGGCGCGGGGAGATGCCGCCCTGGTCCGTCGCGTAGTTCGACTCGTCCGCGAACCAGTCGACCCAGGCCCGGGCCGCGGCCTTGTGCTCGGAGTTGACGTTGATCCCGTTCTTGTAGTCGCCCGAGATCACCGAGTGGAAGGTCCCGTCGACCTGCACGGGGAACGGCATGTAGCCGATGTCGGCCTTGTCCGTCGCGGCGTCCTGCATCTGGACGATCGCCCAGGAGCCGAGGATCATCGTGGCGATCTTGCCGGAACCGAGGTCGCCCTTGCTCTGCTCCCAGTTCGTCGTCGTCGGGTCCGGCTCGGTGAGGCCCTTCTCCACGACGTCCCAGAGCAGCGAGTCGATGACGTGGTGCTCCTCGCCCTCCGCCCACGGGGCGTCGGTCTCCGCGAGCCGGTTCACCGCGTCCGGGTCGGCGGAGACGGCACCGCGGGCACCCTCCCACTGGGTCAGGGGCCAGCCGTCGGCGTAGTTCGTGTAGAGCGGGATCGCCTCGGTCGTGTCCTTGATCGCCTGGAGGTCGGTGACGAACTCCTCCGGCGTCGTCGGCAGGTCGGTGATGCCCGCCTGCGCCCAGACCTTCTTGTTGTAGACCAGCCCCTGGGCGTTGCCGGTGATGGCGACGCCGTAGACCTGGCCGTCGTAGTTCTGCTCGGAGGAGACGAAGCGGTAGGTCTTCGCCATCTCCTCCACGCTGCCGAGCGGCTCGAAGAAGTCCGGCAGGTCGCTCGGCTTGACCGAGTTCGGGATGAGCAGGACGTCCCCGTAGTCCTTCGTGCTCATCCGGGTCGAGACCTCGCCCTCGTAGTCCGTGACGGCCTCGAAGGAGACCGTGACGTCGGGGTACTTCGCCTCGAAGGTCTTCTTGTACCCGGCGAAGACCGTGTCGACGATGTCGGTGCGGTTGGTCAGGACGGTGATCTCGCCCGACGGGGCGCCGCCGTCGCCGGAGCCGGACGCGGCGTCCTCGCCCCCACCGCCGCAGGCGGCCAGGGCGAGGCTGAGGACGGAGGTCGCCGCGAGCGCGGCCGCGAATCGCTTGTGCATGGGGACATCCCGTTTCTCGTCTCGACGCCCGCAGCGGCGCTGCGGCGGGTCGCGAAGGCGACGCGCCAACTGAAGCGCTTAAGGTGTTGCGTGTCAAGGGAAGGCGGGGACGTTGCAGAATCGTGACCGGGCGGCGACCGCCCTCCCGTCGGGGTCAGCGCACGGGCGCGAGGCTCCCGCGCTCGACGAGCACGGGGACCGACGAGCGCACCGACGCCGGCTCCTCGCCGCGCACGGACGCGAGCAGCACCCGTGCGGCGTCGGCCCCGTAGGCCGAGACGTCCCGGCTCAGCGCGGTCAGCGGCGGGTTCGTCAGCCGGCACAGCGGCGAGTCGTCCCAGGCGATGACCGAGAGGTCCTCCGGGACGCGCAGCCCCGCCTCGGCCGCCGCCTGCACGGCGGCGAGCGCGGTGAGGTCGTTGTCGAAGACGACCGCGGTGGGCGGCTCCGCCCGGCGCAGCAGCCGCCGGACGGCGGCCGCGCCGCTCTCGAGCGAGTAGTCGGTGTGGAGCTCGCCGGCCAGGCGGATGCCGTGCTCGCGGCACGCCGCGCGGATCGCCGCCGAGCGCACCTGGGTGTGCACGAGGTCCTTGGGCCCGGCGACGTGGCCGATCCGGCGGTGACCGTCGCGCACGAGCCGGCGCACGGCCTCCTCGGCGGCGTGCGCGTCATCGCTCCACACCGCGGGGAGCCCGGCGGCCGCGGTCGGGTCGCCGACGACGACGGCGGGCAGCCCGATCCGCACGACCTGCTCGACGCGCGGGTCGTCGACGCGCATGTCCGTGAGGAAGACGCCGTCGACCCGACGGGCCGACCACCACGACTCGATCGTCGCGACCTCGCGACCCTGGTCCGGCGTCACGTGGAGGAGCAGCGCGTAGTCGTTGGCCGAGAGCACCTGCTCGATGCCGGCGACGAAGGCCATGAAGAACGGCTCGACGCCGAGGACCGCCGGCTCGCGGGTGATGACGAGCCCGACGGTGGCCGACCCGACACCGGTCAGGGCGCGGGCGGCGGTGCTCGGCACCCAGCCGACCTCGCGGGCCACCTGGAGGATCCGCGCCCGCGTCTCGTCGGAGACCCCGGGGCGGTTGTTCAGCGCGTACGACACCGCGCCCGAGGAGACCCCGGCACGCGCGGCGATGTCGGCGATCGTCGGGCGACGTCCCGGCCCTCCGCGCACCGCCACCGCGCACCTCCCCGTCCGGCCGACCTCACCGCAGGGTCTGGCGCGGACCACACTAGCGGCGAGTGCCGCACCCCCCGAGAGGAACGACACGCCATGCCCCCCGCCCGCACCACCGTCCCCACCGACGACCTCCGGCCGCTGCCCGAGGGCCCTTTCCACGCGATGACGTGGGGCTGGACCGGCGTGCGCGGCACGTGGACCTCCCCCGAGGCCGTCGAGTCGCTCGAGGCCCTCGCCGCGCTCGGCCCGACGTGGGTCGTCCTCGCCTTCGCGGCCCTGCAGGACACCGCGCAGTCGACGACCGTGCGCTGGCAGGAGCCGCCGACGGTCACCGACGACGAGGTCCGCGCCGTCGTCGCCCGCGCCCGCGGGCTCGGGCTGCGCGACTGCCTCAAGCCGACTGTCAACTGCGCGGACGGCACGTGGCGCGCGCACATCGGCTTCTTCGACGTCGACGTCCCCGGCGAGCCGACGTGGGACGAGTGGTTCGCGTCGTACTCCGAGTACGTCCTGCACCACGCGGCGCTCGCCGAGGAGGTCGGCGCCGACCTGTTCTGCGTCGGCTGCGAGATGGTCCGCGCCGACGCACGCGAGGCGTCGTGGCGCGACCTCGTCGCCCGGGTGCGCGAGGTGTACTCCGGCCCCGTGACGTACAACTGCGACAAGTACCAGGAGGACCGGCTCACGTGGTGGGACGCCGTCGACGTCCTCTCGTCGTCCGGCTACTACCCGGCGGGCACGTGGGAGGAGCACCTCGACCGGATCGAGCCCGTCGTCGCCCGGCACGGCCGCCCGTTCGTCCTCATGGAGGCCGGCTGCCCGAGCCGGGACACCTCACCGGCGCGGCCCAACGACTGGTCGTTGCCCGGCCGGCCCGACGAGGGCGCGCAGGCCCGGTGGCTCGAGGAGATGTACGCCGCCGTCGAGCGGCGGCCGTGGGTCGGCGGCGTCGCGCTGTGGGATTGGCCGCCGCACCTCTACGCCGCCGAGGACGCCACGGCGGACGACGGCTACTGCGTGCACGGGAAGGCCGGCGCGGACGTCGTCGCCCGCCACTGGCGGCGCCGCTAGGGCCCGCCCTTGGGCTCAGGCCGAGCCGGACGACAGCTCGCGGGAGCGGTCGCGGGCCGCCTCCATCGCGGTGAGGAAGGCGGCCCGCACCTTGTGGTCGTCGAGCTGGCGCAGCGCGGCCATCGTCGTCCCCGCCGGGCTGCTCACCTGCTCGCGCAGGACGGTCGGGTGGGTGCCGGTCTCCTTGAGCATCGTCGCCGCGCCGTAGAGGGTCTGGACGACGAGGTCGGTCGACGTCGAGCGCGGCAGGCCGAGCAGCACGCCCGCCTCGATCATCGCCTCGACGACGTAGAAGATGTAGGCCGGGCCGGAGCCGCTGATCGCCGTCACCGCGTCCTGCTGGTACTCCGGCACCTGCATGACCTTGCCGGTCGCCGCGAGCAGCGCCTCGGCCCGCGCGAGATGCGTTGCGTCGCAGCGGGACCCGGCCGAGATGGCGGCCATGCCCTCGTCGACGAGGGCGGACGTGTTCGGCATGACGCGGACGACGGCGACGCCGTCCGGCAGCCGCTGCTCGACGAAGGCCGTCGTGATGCCCGCGGCGTTCGAGCCGACGCGGGCGCCCGGGCGCAGGGCGTCGCGGCTCTCGGCGAGCAGCGCGTCGAGGTCCTGCGGCTTGACGACGAGGACGACGGTGTCGCTCGCCGCGGCCGCCTCGGCGTTGCCCACCACGCGCACGCCGTACCGGTCCGTGAGCTCCGCCGCCCGGTCGGCGCGGCGCTCGG
>JBQGCR010000875.1:0-5843 GCA_052038585.1 Kineosporiaceae bacterium | reverse complement strand
GCGCGGGCGGCGGCCGCGCCGCGCCGGTGCAGCGGCGGAGGGTCGGTGTCGAGGACGACCGCCCCGCCGAGGACGGCGTGCCGGCCGGGGTCGCGGACGAGGACGACGTCGCGCGCCCGCAGCGGCAGTGCCCGCGCCAGGGTGAGCCGGGCGGCGTCGGCGCCGAGCGGGCGGACCCGCACCGGGACGGCGGCCGACCCGACGTGCGCGACCGCCGTCGCCGGGGCGTCCGCGGCGCCGGGGAGGTGGACGTGGACGACGTCCGTCCGGCCCCAGGCGCCGGGGGTGAGCAGCGCGTCGCCGCGGCGGACGTCGTCCTTCTCGACCCCGCGGAGGTTGACCGCGACCCGGGCGACGGCCTCGACGCGCGCCGCGGACCGCCCGAGGCTCTGCACCCCGCGGACGCCCACCCGCCGGCCGTCGACGAGCTCGAGGGTGTCGCCGGCGCCGATGCCGCCCGCGGCGAGCGTGCCGGTGACGACGGTGCCGCTGCCCCGGACGGTGAACGACCGGTCGACCCACAGCCGCACGGGCGCGAGCGGGTCCGGCGCCGGCAGCGCCCGCAGCGTGCGGTCCAGCGCCGTGCGCAGGTCGTCGAGCCCGGCGCCGGTCACGGCGCTCACCGCGACGGCGGGGACGTCGGCGAGCGTCGTCCCCACGAGGCGCTCGCGCGCCTGGGCGAGGGTGCGCCGCGGGTCGGCGAGGTCGCTGCGGGTCACCGCGAGGACGCCGCGGCGCACCCCGAGCGCGAGCAGGGCGTCGACGTGCTCGGCCGTCTGCGGCATCCACCCGCCGTCCGCCGCGACGACGAGCAGGACCGTCGGCACCGGCCCGACACCGGCGAGCATCGTCGGGACGAAGCGCTCGTGGCCGGGGACGTCGACGAACGCGACGGTGCGGCCCCCCGGCAGGTCGCCCCAGACGAAGCCGAGGTCGATCGTCATGCCGCGCCGCTGTTCCTCGGCGTACCGGTCGGGCTCCATCCCGGTCAGCGCCCGCACGAGCGCGGACTTGCCGTGGTCGACGTGCCCCGCGGTCGCGACGACGTCCATCAGCCGGCCGTGGTGACGGCGAGGACCGCCTCGGCGACGAGGCCGTCGTCGGCCGGGTCGACGCACCGCAGGTCGAGGAGGAGCCGGCCCCGCTCGACCCGGCCGACGACGGGCCGGGTGTGCGTCCGCAGCGGCAGGGCGAGGGCCTCGGGCAGGACGACGGCGGCCGACGGCAGCGGGACGCCGGGTGCGCCCCCTCCGCCGACGACCCCGTCGACGTCCTCGACGTCCGCATCGATCCCGTTGCGGCGCAACCGGTCCGCGAGCTGCTCGGCGCGGGCGCGCAGGGCTGCGTGGTCGGCCGCCAGCGCGAGTGCCGTCGGCGTCGGCGGACCGGCGAGCGTCGCCTCGAGCGCGGCGAGGGTCAGCTTGTCGACCCGCAGCGCCCGGGCGAGGGGGTGCCGGCGCAGCCGCTCGACGAGGTCCGCCCGGCCGAGGAGCAGCCCGGCCTGGGGGCCGCCGAGGAGCTTGTCGCCGCTCGCGGTGACGAGGTCGGCGCCGGCGCGCAGGGCGCTCGCGGCGTCCGGCTCGTCGGGCAGGCGCGGGTGCGGGCGCAGCAGGCCGGACCCGATGTCGGCGACGACGGGGACGTCGGCGGGCAGCCCGCGGCGCAGGTCGGCGACGTCGACGGCGCTCGTGAAGCCCTCGACGACGAAGTTCGAGGGGTGCACCTTGAGGACGAACCCGGTGCCCGGGCCGACGGCCTCGGCGTAGTCGCGCAGGTGCGTGCGGTTCGTCGTCCCGACCTCGCGCAGCCGCGCCCCGGTCGAGGCGAGCAGGTCCGGCAGCCGGAAGCCGTCGCCGATCTCGACCATCTCGCCGCGGCTCACGACGATCTCCCGGCCTTGCGCGAGGCACGTCGCGGCCAGGGCCAGCGCGGCGGCGCCGTTGTTGACGACGTGGACGTCGCCGGCGTCCGGCACCGCGGCCGCCAGGGCAGCCAGGGTGCCGCGGCCGCGCCGGGCCCGCCGTCCCGTCGCGAGGTCGAGCTCGACGTCGGTCGCGCCCGCGGCGTCGGCCATCGCCGACACCGCGGCGGGCGAGAGCACCGCTCGGCCGAGGTTGGTGTGGACGACGACGCCGGTCGCGTTGAGCACGGGCCGCAGCGACGACGACCCGGCCGGGAGCGCGGCGACGACGGCGGACGCGGCCTCGTCCGGCGGCACCTCGCCGGCCCGGACCCGGTCCTGGACCGACCGGACCGCCGCCTTGACCCGCTCCCGCCCGAGCCGGTCGACGGCCGCGAGGACGGCGGGGTCGGCGAGCAGCGCGTCGGTGCGCGGCACGCGGCGACGGACGTCCAGGGCGGGCCTCCTCACGGGTCGCTCGGGCGCGCAGGACCGCTGGCGGAGGTGGACGGGAATCGAACCCGCCTGGCCGAGGTCCTCGGCCACAACGGTTTTGAAGACCGCGGGGGGCACCAGCCACCCGAACACCTCCACGCACCCTCCGCCGAGGTGGCAGCGGCACGCCCGCCCATTATGGCCACGGGTGCACCGGACGTACCCCTCCAGGGGGACGCGGAGCGCTGGGGGACCGGTTCGCGGGGTGATCCGCCGCCGGGGCAGGCAACCGTAGCGTCCGGTCGGCGCGTGTGACCGGTTGCGCCCCCGCCCCGCCCCCGACAAGCCCTGGAGGACCCCGTGCCCGTCCCGTCATCCTGCCGCGCCGCGCTGCGCCGCACCGCCGTCGCGCTCGCCGGCCTCACCGTCGCCGCCGGCCTGTCGTCGCCGGCGACCGCCGCCGTCGGCGTCGCCCCGCCCGCCGTCCCGGACGCGACGGCGAGCAGCACGCCGTTCATCGTCGGCGGCCGCCCCGCCGCCCGGCCCTACCCGTTCATGGCGTCGATCCAGGTGCCCACCCGGACCGGCTTCTTCCACGTCTGCGGCGGCACGCTCGTCGACCCCGAGTGGGTCGTCACCGCACGCCACTGCGTCGGCCCCGACAACGTGCAGGTGCGGCTCGGCTCGCTCAAGCCCTACGAGGGCGGCACGGTCGTGCGGATCCGGCGCCAGGTCGTCTACCCGGCCACGCCGGGCGGCGTCGGCGGGGACATCGCGCTGATCCGGCTCGCGTCGCGCACGTCCGTCACGCCCGCCCGGCTCGGCGCCGTCCCGAGGGACCTGCCCGCCCCGGTGCGGCTCGTCGGCTGGGGCGCGCTCGGGCTCGACCGGCCGGCGCCGCGCACCCTCATGGAGCTCGACACCAAGCTCCAGCCGCGGGACACCTGCGACGGCGTCGGGCCCGGCGACCTCTGCGTCGACGACCCGGTGGACCGCCCGGGGTCGAGCGCCTGCTTCGGCGACTCCGGCGGGCCGGCGCTGGTGCTCCAGGGCGGGGGCTGGCGGCTCATCGGGGCGACGAGCCGTGACGGCATGACGAACGGGCCGACGTGCTCGGGCTCGACCGTCTACACGAGCGTGCCGAACTTCCGGCGCTGGATCGAGACGACGATCGGCCACCCGCTGGGCTGAGCGGAGCCGCCCGTCAGTCCTGCGGCGGGTCCTCGCCGACCAGACCGTCGACGGCCTCGCGCATCAGGTCGGCATGGCCGACGTGCCGGGCGTACTCGTCGTGCAGGTCGGCGAGGACCCGGCGGACGGCGACAGGCGTGCCGTCCACGACGAACGCCGCCGGCGCGTCGAGCCCGCGCCCGGTGGAGAGGACGGTGTCGAGGGCGGCGTCGACCCGTGCACCGCTGCTGCGCCACAGCGCGTAGAGCTCGCGCGGGTCGTCGCCGTCCGCCGTGCGCCACACCCACCGCCAGGGGTCGTCGGCGACGTCGACGTCGTCGTCCGGCCACGGGTCGCCGGGCCAGGGCTCGCCGAGCGGGCCGCCGACGAGCATCGTCGCCCGGCTCGCCTCGACGAGCGCGAGGTGCTTGACGAGGCGCGCGAGGGTCAGCGACGACGGCGGGTGCGGCCGACGCAGTGCCTCGGCGTCGAGACCGCCCGTCTTCCAGGCGAACTGCGCGCGGGAGCGCCGGAGCACGAAGCGAGCGGTCTCGACCTCACCGGCGTCGAGCGGCGGCTCGGTGTACTGGGTGTCGTCGGTCATGCCGGCACGCTACGGTCGGTTCCGGACGCCTCGCTGCCGGAAAGGCGGGACCGGATGACCCTGGGCCTGGACGCCTCGACCCCGACCGCCCGCGCCCTGGTGACCCTCGAGGTGCTCCAGGCGCAGCCGGGGGTGACGGCCGACCGGATCGCGCAGCGGCTCGGGGTCTCCGAGCGTGCGGCGCGGCGCTACGTCGGGATGCTGCGCGACGCGGGGATCCCCGTGGAGTCCGTCCGGGGGCCCTACGGCGGCTACCGGCTCGGGCGCGGGGTCCGGCTGCCGCCGTTGCGGTTCGGCGCCGACGAGGCGCTCGGCCTCGTCATGGCGGTGCTCGACGGGCACCACGGGACGACGGGGGAGGACCCGGTCGCGACGGCGCTCGGCAAGCTCCTCGCGGCCCTGCCGGAGCCGGTCGCCCGGCAGGCGGAGGCCGTCCGGCGGGCGGCGTCCACCGCGCCCGACCGGGGGGCCCGCCGTCCGGACCCCGCACGGGCCGCCGCGCTCGTCGAGGCGTGCGCGGCGCGCCGGCGGGCGAGGATCACCTACCGCAGCGGCACCTCGAGCGGGTCGGGCCGGGAGTGGTCGACGACCGTCGACCCGTGGGCCGTCGTCGTCCGGCACGGCCGCTGGTACCTGCTGTGCCGCTGCGACCACGCGCAGGCGGTCCGCGCCTACCGGGTCGACCGGGTGCGCGAGGTCGAGGTGCTCGCCGAGCCGAGCGACGTGCCCGCCGGCCTCGACCCCGTCGCCGCGCTCGAGGAGCACCTCGCCTCGGGCTGGTCGCACGTCGTCGAGGTGGCCGTCGCCGCGCCGCCGGAGCAGGTGCGCCGGTTCGTCGGCCCGGCCCTCGGGCGGGTGGACGACGACGGCGCGGGCGGCAGCGTCCTGCGCGGCTCGACCGACAACCCGGTCTGGTACGCCGAGCAGCTCGCCGCCGTCCCGCTGCCGCTGCGGGTGGTCGGCGGCCCCGAGCTGCGGCACTGCGTCGGCGAGCTGGGTCGTCGGCTCACCGCGGCCGCCCAGGAGCCGGCGCAGGACCCTTCGCCGGAGGCGGGTTAGGGTCGGCCCATGACGAGCCCCGCCGTCCGGCTGACCCAGTACGCCCACGGCGGGGGCTGCGCCTGCAAGATCCCGCCGGGAGAGCTCGAGGCCGTCGTCGCCGGACTCGCCGCGAGCCGGCCGCCCGCGGACCGGCAGGCGGGCGAGCTCGTCGTCGGCCTCGACGACGGGGACGACGCGGCCGTCGTCGTCACCCCGTCCGGCACGCTCGTCGCGACGGCCGACTTCTTCACCCCAGTGGTCGACGACGCCTACGACTGGGGCCGGATCGCCGCGGCGAACGCGCTGTCCGACGTCTACGCGATGGGCGGCACGCCCGTCGTCGCCGTCAACCTCCTGGGGTGGCCGCGCGACGTCCTGCCGTTCGACCTCGCGCGCGAGGTGCTCCGCGGCGGTGCCGACGTCGCCGCGCTCGCCGGCTGCCACGTGGCGGGCGGGCACAGCGTCGACGACCTGGAGCCGAAGTACGGCATGGCCGTCACCGGCATCGCGGACCCGATGCGGCTGCTTCGCAACGACTCCGGTGAGGCCGGGCTGCCGCTCACGCTGACCAAGCCGCTCGGCGTCGGCGTCCTCAACAGCCGGCACAAGCAGCCCGGCGAGGTCTTCGCCCACGCCGTCGCGACCATGACTGCGCTCAACGCCGACGCCTCCCGCGCCGCGCTCGCCGCCGGC
>JBQGCR010000874.1:0-5308 GCA_052038585.1 Kineosporiaceae bacterium | reverse complement strand
GGCGTCGGCCGGCAGGACGGCGTCGCCTGGGCCGTCGAGCCGACCGCGACCTCCCCGTACACCGTGCTGGCGTGGACCGACTCGGACCGCAACGGCGCGCTCGACCTCGCCCTCGCCGTGCTCCTCGCCTCCCTCGCCGTGGCGGGCGTGCTCATCTGGGTGCTCGCGGGCCGGCTCAGCCAGCCGCTGCACGACCTCGCCGGCGCCGCAGCGCGGATCGGGGCCGGCGACTACACCGCACGGACCGGCGTGACCGGCAGCGACGAGATCGGCCGGCTGGGCGTCGCCTTCGACACCATGGCCGCCGACCTCCAGCTCACCGTCGGGGAGCTGCGCAGCAGCCGCGACGCGCTCGCCGAGACCTTCGACCGCTTCGGCGAGGCCCTGGCCCGCACGCACGACCTGCGCGGCCTGCTCGAGACCGTCCTCGAGGCGTCGATGCGCGGCGGCGGCTGCGTCGTCGGCACCGCGCTGCTCGGCGACGTCGGCGGCCTGGAGGAGCGGGCGAACGCCGTCGCCGACGCCGCCCCCGCCGCCGTCACCGCCGCCTTCCCCGGCCTGGCCGCCCTCGCCCAGGAGGCCGTCGCACGTCGCTCGCGGGTGCTCGTCACGGGCGTCGACGGCACCGGACCGGCCGTCGCGGTGCCGCTGCAGCGCGACGACCGCGTCGTCGGTGCCCTCGCGCTGGCCCGGGCGCCGGGGGAGCGGGCCTTCGACGAGGCCTCGCTCGCCGCCGTCGGCGCGCTCGCCGCGAGCGCCGGGACCGCCGTCGCGACCGTCCGCGCGCACGACGAGACCCGGCGCCTGTCGGTGACCGACCCGCTCACCGGGGCCGGCAACTTCCGGCACCTGTCGACGACGCTCGCCCGCGAGGTCGAGCGCGCCGGACGCTTCGGCCGCCCGCTCGCGGTGCTCATGCTCGACCTCGACCACTTCAAGACCGTCAACGACACCCACGGCCACCCCTTCGGCGACGCCGTGCTCCGCGAGTTCGCCCGCCGCCTCCAGACGTGCCTGCGCGAGGTCGACACCGTCGCCCGCTACGGCGGCGAGGAGTTCACGGTGATCCTCCCCGAGACCGACGCCGACGGCGCGGCGCGGGTGGCGGCGCGGATCGTCTCCGTCGTCCACGACAGCCCGTTCGTCGTCGGCGCGCACTCGCGGGCGGTGAGCGTGTCCGTCGGCGTCGCGGCCTTCCCGCAGCACGGCCGCACGAGCGCCGAGGTCATGCGCGCCGCGGACGCGGCGGTGTACGCGGCGAAGGAGGCCGGCCGCGACCGGTGGGCGCTGCCGCCGGAGGAGCGGGCCGCCGCGCGCCGGTGAGGCCGGCGTCGGTACATTCGCGGCATGAGCGAGCCCACCGTCGTCCTGCCCGCAGAGCCCTCGGGCCCGCCCGTCGTCAAGGCGGTCGTCCCCGTCGCCGGCCTCGGCACCCGGTTCCTGCCGGCGACGAAGGCGACGCCGAAGGAGATGCTGCCGGTCGTCGACAAGCCGGCGATCCAGTACGTCGTCGAGGAGTCCGTCGCGGCGGGCATCACCGACGTGCTCTTCGTGACGGGCCGGAACAAGAACTCCCTCGAGAACCACTTCGACCGGATGTGGGAGCTCGAGGCGGCGCTGGAGACCAAGGGCGACGCCGGCCGGCTCGACGCCGTGCGGCAGTCCACCGCGCTCGCCGACATCCACTACACCCGCCAGGGCGACCCCCGCGGCCTCGGCCACGCCGTCCTCTGCGGCGCCCCGCACGTCGGCCCGAACCCGTTCGCCGTCCTCCTCGGCGACGACCTCATCGACGAGCGCGACCCGCTCCTGCCGACGATGGTCGACGTCCAGCGCCGCACGGGCGGCAGCGTCGTCGCCCTCATGGAGGTGCCGCAGGAGCAGGTGCACCTCTACGGCTGCGCCGCGGTCCGGGCGACCGACGTCGACGACGTCGTGCAGGTGACCGGCATGGTCGAGAAGCCGGACCCGGCCGACGCGCCGTCCAACCTCGCCGTCATCGGACGCTACGTGCTCCACCCGCGCGTCTTCGAGGTCCTGCGCGAGACCCAGCCCGGCCGCGGCGGGGAGATCCAGCTCACCGACGCCCTCCAGACGCTCGCCCAGGCGGACGGCGAGGGCTCCGGCGTCTACGGCGTCGTCTTCCGCGGCCGCCGCTACGACACCGGCGACCGGCTCGACTACATCAAGGCGGTCGTCAAGGTCGCCGCCGACCGCCCCGACCTCGGCGAGCCGCTGCGCGAGTGGCTCAAGGAGTACGTGAAGACCCTGTGATCGCCGTCGAGGAGCACCAGCAGGCGTGCCTCGCCTCGGCCGCCCGGCTGCCGGCCGCCGAGGTGCCGGTGCTCGACGCCCTGGACCTGCTCCTCGACGAGGACGTCACGAGCGCGGTGGACCTGCCGGCGTTCGACAACTCCTCCATGGACGGCTACGCCGTGCGGGTCGCCGACCTCGCCGGCGCGGGCGAGGACGCGCCCGTCGTCCTGCCGGTGGGCGCGGACGTGCCCGCGGGCCTGACCGACCGGCTCGTCCTCGCGCCCGGGACCGCCGCGCGGATCATGACCGGCGCGCCGGTGCCCGAGGGGACGCAGGCCGTCGTGCCCGTCGAGTGGACCGACGCGGGGACGACGACGGTCGCGGTGCGCCGCGTCCCCGACGCCGGCGCCTACGTGCGCCGGGTCGCCGAGGACGTGAGCCGCGGCGAGCTCGTCCTGCCGCGCGGGGTCCGGCTCTCCCCGCGGCACCTGTCGCTCGCGGCCGCCGTCGGCCGGGGCCGGCTGCGCGTCGTCCCGCGGCCACGCGTCGTCGTCGTCTCGACCGGCAGCGAGCTCGTCCCGCCCGGGGAACCGTTGCGCCACGGGCAGATCCACGACTCCAACGGCTACGGCCTGGCCGCCGCGGCGGCCGAGCTCGGCTGCCCCGTGCGCCGCGTGGGGGCCGTGGCGGACGACCCGCCGACCTTCCTCGCGGTGCTGCGCGAGGTGGTCGAGGAGGCCGACGTCGTCGTCACGAGCGGCGGGGTCAGCGCCGGCGCCTACGAGGTCGTCAAGGACTCCCTCGCGGCGCTCGGCACCGTGACGTTCACCAAGGTCGCCATGCAGCCCGGCATGCCCCAGGGCCACGGGACGCTCGACGCCGGCGGCCGGGCCGTCCCGATCTTCACCCTCCCCGGCAACCCGGTGAGCTCCATGGTCTCGTTCGAGCTCTTCGTCCGGCCGGTGCTGCGCGCCATGGCGGGGGAGGAGGACCTCCTCCGCCCGGTCGTGCGGGCCCGCGCGGCCCGCGGCTGGACCTCCCCGCCGCACAAGCGGCAGTACGCCCGCGCGGTGCTCGCCGACGGCCCGGACGGTCCGACGGTCGAGCCCGTGGGCGGGCAGGGGTCCCACCTCGTCGCCGACCTCGCCGGCGCGCAGTGCCTCGCCGTCGTCCCCGAGGAGGTGACGGCAGTCCGCGCGGGTGACGCGGTCGAGTGCCTCCTCCTCGATAGGGTTCGCCGGTGACGACCGACCGCCCGGGCGAGCAGCTCACGCACGTCGACGCCCGAGGTCAGGCCCGGATGGTCGACGTGTCGGGCAAGTCCGTCACCGCCCGCGAGGCGACGGCTGTGGGGCACGTGCGCACCAGCCCCCGCGTCGTCGAGCTGCTGCGCGGCGAGGGCGTGCCCAAGGGCGACGCGCTCGCCGTCGCCCGGATCGCCGGGCTCCAGGCCGCCAAGCGGACGCCGGACCTCGTCCCGCTGTGCCACCCGCTCGCCGTCCACGGGGTCGTCGTCGACGTCGACGTCGTGGACGACGGCGTCGCCATCCGGGCCACGGTGCGCACCGCGGACCGCACCGGCGTGGAGATGGAGGCGTTGACCTGCGTCAGCGTCGCCGCGCTCACCGTCGTCGACATGGTCAAGGCCGTCGACAAGCACACCGAGATCGGCGGCATCCGCGTCGTCGCCAAGAGCGGCGGGAAGTCCGGGGACTGGACCGCATGAGCGCGCAGGCCTCGGGCGCGCCGGACCTGCGGGCCCTCGTCGTCACCGCGTCGAACCGCGCGGCGGCCGGGGTCTACGCCGACCGCGGCGGCCCGGTGCTCGTCGACGGCCTGCGCGGCCTCGGCTTCGCCGTCGACGGCCCGCGGGTCGTGCCGGACGGCGACCCGGTCGAGCAGGCGCTGCGCGAGGCCGTCGCCGCCGGCTACGACGTCGTCCTCACCACGGGCGGGACCGGCCTGTCCCCGACCGACGCGACCCCGGAGGCCACGCTCGCCGTCGTCGACCGGCTCGTCCCCGGCATCGCCGACCTCGTCCGCACCGCCGGGATCGCGGCCGGCGTGCCGACGGCGGCCCTCTCCCGCGGGGTCGCCGGCATCGCCGGGCGCACGCTCGTCGTCAACCTGCCGGGCTCGCCCGGCGGGTGCCGGGACGGCATGGCCGTGCTGTCCACCGTGCTCGTCCACGCCGTCGAGCAGCTGCGCGGGGGCGACCACCGGCCCGGCGGTGGGGTGTGAGCCAGGGGCCGGACGTCGCACGGACGTGGCCCGTCGAGCTCGTCGAGGCCGAGGTGCTCCTGCGCCCGCTGCGCCGTCGCGACGCCGCCCGCTGGTCCGAGGTGCGCTCCGCGAACGCCGGCTGGCTCGCGCCGTGGGAGGCGACCCACCCGGTCGAGTCCGGCGCGGTGCCGACCTTCGGCCAGATGTGCCGCGCGTTCAACCGGGAGGCGCGGGCGGGGCGGATGCTGCCGTTCGTCCTCGACGTCGACGGTCAGCTCGTCGGGCAGGTCACCGTCGGCTCGATCACGTGGGGGTCGCTGCGCTCGGCGCACATCGGCTACTGGATCGACCGGCGCGCCGCCGGCCGCGGGATCATGCCGACCGCCGTCGCGACCGTGACCGACTACTGCTTCCTCACCCTCGGGCTGCACCGGCTCGAGGTGAACATCCGCCCGGAGAACACGGCGAGCCTGCGCGTCGTCGAGAAGCTCGGCTTCCGCCCGGAGGGGCTGCGCGAGCGCTACCTGCACATCGACGGCCGCTGGCGCGACCACCTGACCTTCGCGCTCACCGCGGAGGAGGTGCCGGACGGCGTGCTGCCGCGCTGGCGCCGGGTCCGGCCCACCGCGCGCGCGTAGGCAGGCGTCAGCGCCGCAGGACGACGCCGGCGCGCCGCGGCGAGACCAGGCGCACGCCCCAGCGCGCGGCGAGCACCCGCTCGGCCGTGGCGGTCTCCGCCGGCGTGAGCGCCCGGTCGTAGACGACGACCTCGCCGACGACGGCGGCCCGCGCACCCGACCCGACCCCGGAGGCGGCGCCGGGTCCGGGG
>JBQGCR010000873.1:0-3271 GCA_052038585.1 Kineosporiaceae bacterium | reverse complement strand
GCGCGGGTCGACGAGGCCCTCCTCGTGCAGCGCCATGCCGAGGCCCATCGTCATCCCGCCGACGAGCTGCGACCGGGCGGTGCGCGGGTTGAGGATCCGGCCGGCGGCGAAGACGCCGACCATCCGGCTCACCCGCACCTCGCCCGTGCCGGGGTTCACCCGGGCCTCGACGAACTGGGCCCCGTAGGCGGCGCGGGCCGCGTCGGCGAGGGCCTCCACCTCGTCGGCGGTGTCGACGCGCGCCTGGACGTCCTCGGCGGGCACGAGCCCGCCGGTGCGCGCCACGAGCGCCTCGCAGACCCGGACGACGGCCCGGCTCCACGACGACGTCCCGCCCGAGCCGCCGGCGCCGGGCGCCTGCCCGAAGGCCGAGTCCGCGATCCGCACCTCGACGGCGGCCGGCTCGACCGCCGCGCCGGCCCGGCGCAGGGTGTCGACGGCGCTCTGCCAGAGCACCGTCCGCGCGCCCGTGCCGATGTCGGCGGCGGCGACCTCGACGACGACGGACCCGTCGGGCTGCGCGGTCGCGGTGGCGGTGCAGGGCCGCTGGTACACCGGGTACGTCGACGTCGCGACGCCGTGCCCGACGAGCCAGTCGCCGTCGGGCCGGGCGCGCGGCGTCCGGTCGCCGTCCCAGCCGAAGCGCTCGGCGCCGCGGCGCAGGCACTCGACGAGGTGCCGGCTCGTGTAGGGCTTGCCGCCCTCGGGCTCGACGGCGGTGTCGTTGCGCACCCGCAGCTCCACCGGGTCCACGCCGCAGGCCGCGGCGAGTTCGTTCATCGCCGTCTCCAGGGCGTACGAGCCGGGTGCCTCGCCGGGGGCGCGCATCCACCGCGGCGTCGGCACGTCGAGGGCGACGAGCCGGTGCCCGGTGCGCACGGCCGGCGTGGCGTACAGGCCCCGGGTGACGACGGCCGTCTGCTCGGCGAACTCGAGCAGCCGCGACGTCTGCGACCACGCCCTGTGCTCCACGGCGAGCAGCCGGCCCTCGGCGTCTGCGCCGAGCCGCACGCGCTGCACCGTCGGCGTCCGGTAGCCGACGAGGGTGAACTGGTGCATGCGCGCCAGGCTCAGGGTCACCGGGCGGCCGACGTGCCGGGCGCCGATCGCCGCCAGGACGGCGTTCGGCCGCGCGCTGCCCTTGGCGCCGAACCCGCCGCCGACGTGCTGGGAGACGACCCGCACCTGCTCCGGCTCCAGGCCGAACAGCGTCGCCAGGGACCCGGCGACGCCGAACGCGGACTGCGTCGAGTCGTGCAGGAGCAGCGAGCCGTCGTCGAGCCAGCGGGCCGTCGTCGCGTGCGGCTCCATGGGGTTGTTGAACTCGGCGGGCGTCTCGTAGGTCGCGTCGACGGTGTGCGGCGCCGCCGCGAGCGCGCCGTCGACGTCACCGGTGGACGTCTCGCTCGGGAAGGCCGGGTTGACTGTCTCCGGGGTGTAGGCCTGCGGGTGGTCGGTGCGCAGGACGACGTCGTGCGCCTCGTGGTCGTACGTGACGACGACGCTGTCGCCGCCCTCGCGGGCCGCCTCGAGCGTGTCCGCGACGACGAGCGCGACGACCTGCCCGCGGTAGCGGACGTCGTCGCCCTGCAGGACGAGCAGCTCGGCGTCCCCGGCGTCGGCCAGCCTCGGGGCGTCCGCGGCGGTGACGACGGCGAGCACCCCCGGCACGGCGAGGGCGGCGGCGGCGTCGACCGCGGCGACCCGCCCGCGGGCGACGGTCGAGCAGACCGGCCAGGCGTACGCGCGGTTCTCCGCCGGGACCTCGGCGGCGTAGCGGGCCTCACCGCGGACCTTCGCCTCGGCGTCGAGGCGGGTGACGTCGGTGCCGAGCACGGCAGCAGCCGCGGGTCGCTGCGTCGTGGCGGTCATGCGGCGCTCCCGAGGTCGCGACCGGCGAGGCCGGCGAGGAGCTCGACCGCGGCGGCGCGGACGAGGGGGACCTTGAAGGCGTTGCCGGGCAACGGGTCCGCCTGGGTGAGCTCGGCGTCGAGCGCGCCGGCGACCTCCGCCCGGGTCGCGGGGCGGCCCCGCAGGGCGGCCTCCGCGCGGCGGGCGCGCCACGGCTTCCACGAGACCGCGCCGAGCGCGAGGCGCACGTCGCGCACGGTGTCGCCGTCGAGGTCGAGCACCGCGGCGACCGAGCCGAGCGCGAAGGCGTACGAGGCCCGCTCGCGCACCTTGCGGTACCCGGACCGCACCGACAGCGGGCCCGGCAGGTCCACCCCGACGACGAGCGCCTCGGGGCGCAGCGTCGTCTCCGCGGCGGGGTCGCCCGCCGGGTCCGCCCACAGCTCGTCGAGCGGGACCTCGTGCCCGCCGTGCACGTCCTCGACGCGGACGACGGCCTCGAGGGCCATGAGCGCCACGGCCATGTCCGAGGGGTGCGTGGCGATGCACGTCGGGGACGTGCCGAGCACCGCGAGGTTGTGGTGCTCGCCCTCGCGGGCGGGGCACCCGCTGCCGGGGCTGCGCTTGTTGCAGGGTGTCGTGACGTCCTGGAAGTACGGGCACCTCGTGCGCTGGAGCAGGTTCCCCCCGACCGTCGCGAGGTTGCGCAGCTGGCCGGACGCCCCGGCGAGCAGCGCCTGGGACAGCGCCGGGTAGCGCTGCAGGACGAGCGGGTGGGCGGCGAGGTCGCTGTTGCGGACCGCCGCGCCGACGGCCAGGCCGCCGCCGTCGGTCGACGTGACGTCGGTGAGCGGGAGCCGGGACACGTCGACGAGCGAGTCCGGCTGCAGGACACCGAGCTTCATGAGGTCGACGAGGTTCGTCCCGCCGCCGAGGTACGTCGCGCCCGACGCGGCACGGCGGACGGCGTCGGCGACGTCGTCGGCGCGGGCGTACGCGAACGGCCTCACGACGCCGCCCCCCGGCACGCGCGCACCGCGGCGACGATGTTCGGGTACGCGGCGCAGCGGCAGACGTTGCCGCTGAGCCGCTCCCGGATCTCGTCGTCGGACAGGGAGGCCCGGTCGACGGCCGCGCCCGGCGGGGTCACGGCGCTCGGCATGCCCGCCGCGGCCTCCTCGAGCGCGCCGACCGCCGAGCACACCTGACCCGGCGTGCAGTAGCCGCACTGCAGCGCGTCGGCCTCGACGAAGGCGCGCTGCACCGGGTGCAGGGCGCCGTCCGGGCCGGGCAGGCCCTCGACGGTCGTCACGGGCAGGCCGTCCGCCGCGACCGCGAGGACGAGGCACGCGTTGGCGCGCCGGCCGTCGAGCAGCACCGTGCACGCGCCGCACTGGCCGTGGTCGCAGCCCTTCTTGCT
>JBQGCR010000872.1:0-2526 GCA_052038585.1 Kineosporiaceae bacterium | reverse complement strand
CGGCGCCGCGGTCGCCTCGGGAGGCCTCGTGGCGCTCGCGCACTTCGAGATCCAGGGCCGGCTCGCGCAGTCGCTGCGGATCATCAACTACGTCGACGTGTGGGACGCGGTGACCGTCGTGCCGATCCTCTTCGCCGTCGGTTTGCTCATCGCGGGCGTGTCGTCCTTCGTCGCGCTGCTGCGATACCTCAAGGTGTAGGGGGCCTGTCTCAGGCTCAGCCGGACGTCGAGGGTTGCCCCGACGTGCCCGACGACGTGCAGAGGGTGGTGGTCACGGTGCCGGAGCCTGCGTGCGCGGGGACGGCGGCGAGGACGGGAGCGGGACGGGCGCGCGGGCGCGCGCGCCGTGGCCTGGCGGTCCTCGGCCTGTCGGTCGCCCTGACCGCCGGCGGCGTGGTCCCCGCCGTGGGACCGGCGACGGCACCGGCGGCCGCGGACTCCGTCGCCGACCGCAAGCGCCAGGTCGACCGGGAGCTGGCGGAGATCCGCGAGACGCTCGAGGGCACGGCCGCCGAGCTCGTCGAGGCGAGCGTCGCGCTGCGTCGCGCCGAGCTCCTGCTCGTCGACGCGCGGCGCGACCTCGCGGCCGCCCAGGCGGCCGCGGACGACGCCCGCCGCAAGGACGAGGCGCTCGCCGCCCGGGTCCAGTTCACCGAGGCCGAGGTCCGCAAGGCCGACCGGCAGCTCGCCGAGCACCGCGCCGCGGAGGACGAGACCCGCGCCGCCCTCGGCCAGATCGCCCGCGAGGCCTACCTCACCGGGGGGATGACGAGCCTGTCCGTCGCCCTCGACGCCGAGAACCCCGACGACTTCAGCGAGCGGATGGCCGTCGCCGGCACCGCGCTGCGCGTGCAGAACGGCGCGATCGCCCGGCTCGACGTCCAGGAGGCCGAGAGCCGGGCGCGCAGCGCCAAGCTCGAGGCGCTGCGCGCCGAGGTCGCCGAGCTCAAGCGGCAGTCCGAGCGGCTCGTCCGGCTGCGGGTCGCCGCCGAGGCGAAGGCCGCGCAGGCCAAGGCGTCCGTCGAGCAGCTCGTCGCCCAGCAGGCGGCGGCCGTCAAGGTCATCGAGGCCCGCAAGGCGGCCGAGCAGGCCCGGCAGGACGCGCTGGAGGCCCAGCAGGCCAGGCTGCGGGCGGTCCTCGCCGAGCGGGCCCGCCAGGCGCTCCTCGCCGAGCGGGCGCGCCGGGCCCGGGGCAGCGCCCCGCCGCCGGCGCCGGCCGGCGACGGCGTCCTCGCCCGTCCCGCGTCCGGCCCGATCACCTCGCCGTTCGGCATGCGCATGCACCCGATCTTCCGGGTGCGCAAGCTGCACTCGGGAACCGACTTCGGCACGGGGTGCGGCAACCCGGTCTACGCCTCGGCGGCGGGCACCGTCGTCATCTCCGGCTGGGGCGGCGGGTACGGCAACCGGGTCGTCGTCGACCACGGGGTCGTGCGGGGCGTCGGCCTGGCGACGACCTACAACCACCTCTCGCGCATCGTCAAGGGCTCGGGCCGCGTCGCGCGCGGCCAGCTCGTCGGGTACGCCGGGACGACCGGCTCCTCGACCGGCTGCCACCTGCACTTCGAGGTGCTCGTCAACGGCTCCTTCGTCGACCCGATGGACTGGCTGTAACGGGTTCGCCGCGGCGAGCGGGCGCGGGTATCGTCGACAGTCCGCCCATCCGCCCCCGCCACCGCACCACCGGAGGACGATCGTGCCCCGCGAGACCGGTCGCAAGCTGGTCGCGTCCAACAAGAAGGCGCGGCACGACTACCACATCGACGACACCTTCGAGGCCGGCCTCGTCCTCATGGGGACCGAGGTCAAGGCGCTGCGCGCCGGCCGCGCGAGCCTCGTCGACGGGTTCGTCCAGGTGACCGACGGCGAGGTCTGGCTCGAGGGCGTCCACATCCCCGAGTACGCCCAGGGCACGTGGACCAACCACGCGCCCCGCCGGCGGCGCAAGCTCCTGCTGCACCGGGCGCAGATCGCCGAGCTCGCCCAGTCGACGCGGGAGAAGGGCACGACGATCGTGCCGCTCGCGCTGTACTTCAAGGACGGCCGGGCCAAGGTCGAGATCGCCCTCGCCCGGGGCAAGAAGCAGTACGACAAGCGCCAGACGCTGCGCGAGCAGCAGGACCGGCGCGAGGCGGAGCGGGCCATGTCGGTGCGTCGTCGCGGCGGGCTCTTCTAGGGACGTCCCGGACGGGTGCCCTCGCGGCCGCACTACGCTGCCAGGGTGACCTGCCTGCGAGCGGACCGCCCCGCACCGCGTCGTCCGTGCTCGCCGGCGGCCGTCCGCGCCGCCCTCGTCGCGCTGCTCGCCGCCGTCGCGTGCCTGCTCCCCGCGGCCGCGGCCTCCGCCGAGCCGACGTCGGGCAGCGAGCGGATCCGCTCCTACGCGGTCGAGCTGACCCTCGGCGCGGACGACTCGATGCACGTCCGGGAGACGATCGCCTACGACTTCGGCGGGCAGCCGGACCGGCACGGCATCTTCCGCACCATCCCGCGCCAGTACCCCTACGACGACACCTACCGCCGGGT
>JBQGCR010000871.1:0-4743 GCA_052038585.1 Kineosporiaceae bacterium | reverse complement strand
CTCGCCCTCCACAGGCCGGATCGGGGCTCGTCCGTCCACAGGGCGGGCGTGACGGTCCCCCGCGGGGCCCGCCGGCGGGACAGCATGCCCGGCATGGCCTCCTCCGCCGCGCTGCTCGCCCTCGTCGCCGTCGTGTCCGTCGCGGTGCTGCCCGGGGGCGTCGCCCCGCCCTCCTCGCCGGGCGCCGCGCCCCCGGCGGCCCCCGCGCCGGCGGTCGTCCGTGCCGTCGAGCCCTCCACCGCCCCCGTGCCCGGGCGCCCCGCGCCGGCCGCGGACGGGTGGACGTCCCCGGTGCAGCCGGTCACCGTCGTCCGCCGCTTCGTCGTCGGCCCGCACCCCTGGTCCCCCGGCCACCGGGGTGTCGACCTCGCCGCACCTGCCGGGACGCCCGTCCGCGCACCGGCGGCAGGACGGGTGACGTTCGCCGGGCCGGTCGCCGGCAGGCCGGTCGTCGTCCTGAGCCACGCCGGCGGCCTGCGGTCGACGTTCGTGCCCGCCGTGGCGACGGTGCCGGTCGGCACCCTCGCCGACGGCGGCACGACCGTCGCGACGACCGCCGAGGACGACGGGCACTGCCCGTCGGGCCGGCCGTGCCTGCACTGGGGGCTCGTGCGGTCCGCGGGCGGCCGGGACGAGTACGTGGACCCGCTCGCGCGGCTCGTCCGGGCACCCGTCGTGCTCCTGCCGCTCGGCAGCGTCGCCAGGGATGGGCCGGACCGGTGAGCTGATCCACCGCAGTCGGACGGCAGGGCGTGCGACCCCCTACAGTGCCCTCGCCCCGGGCGCCACGCCGGGCCGAGCACGACGACGGGGGGATCGATGGCGCGAGGGCCGGGTCGACCGGGCAGGACCGCGGGGAGGACGGCCGCCCTGGTCGTCGCGACGCTCGTCGGGGTGGTCGTCGCGGCCGGGCTCCAGGTGGGCGTCTACGCCGCCGGCGGTCTCGCGCTGAGGGCCGTCGCGGACCGGGTGGACCCGGCGCCGGGGAGGACGCGCGCCGCGGGACCCTCGGTCACCCCGGCCGCCACGCCGTCGGACGGCCGGGACCCGGAGGCCGGCGACCGGCAGGACGTCGACCCGCAGGCCCTCGCCCGGGCGCGCGACGACGCGGTCGAGCGCCTGCTCGCCCGGCTCAACGCGCTGCTCGTCCCGACGGCCGGCGACCCGGACGCCGCGGACCTCGCGCCCCTCGTCGCGCCGGGCCGCCAGGACCTCGCGACGGCCTGGGCGACGGACCTGCGGGCGCTGCGCAGCGTCCCGTTCGCGTCGGTCCGCTACGCCTGGGTGGGCACCCGCTGGCGGGTCCCGGACGACGGGCTCCCCCGCGACGGCATCACGGCGACGGTCTACCGGGTGTACTCGCTCGGCGACCCCGTCCCGGTCGCCGAGCCGCTGGAGATCACGGTCGCCCCGCACGGCGGGACCTGGCTCGTCGTGGACAAGCAGCGGCCCGTCGAGGGCGAGGCGCCGGAGCCGTGGTGGGCCGGCCCGCTCGCCGTCGAGCGCTCCGGCTCGGTCACCGTGCTCGGTGACCCCGGGGCCGACCGCTCGCTGCGCCGGCTCGCGGCGCTCGTCGACGAGCGGTGGCGGATCACGCGTGCGGCCTGGAAGCTGCCGCGCTCCACCGAGCGCGTCGTCGTCTACGCGAGCACGAACGCATGGTTCCAGCGGACCTGGCTCGGTGGTGACGCGCCGGTGCAACGTCCGGACGACCCCCGCGAGGCCGGCGGCAACGACGGCGCGGCGACGTTCGACGGGCTCGTCGCCAGCCGGCTCTCCGGCTCGACGGAGGCCGAGATCACCGACGACGACCCCGACCCGGTGACGCGGGTCCGCCGGGTCGTGGTCGGGGCGGAGCTGCTCGAGGACGTCACGTCGGCGCAGACCCGCTACGTCGTCGAGCACGAGCTCGTGCACCTGGCGACCGACCGGGTGGGCGACGGCAGCATGGTCACCTGGGTGACCGAGGGCGTGGCCGACCTCCAGGCCACGCAACGGCTCATGGGTTCGCGGTCGGTCCGCGACGCCTGGCGGTCCCAGGCCCCGCGCAAGGCGGTGCGCCGCGCGCTGGAGAAGGGGACGTGGGAGCCGGAGCTCGTCGTGACGCCCGAGGGCTTCTACGCCGGCGACGAGTCGGCGGTCGGGGACCACTACTTCGACGCGTTCGTCGCCCTGCTCTACGTCCAGGACCGGTACGGCGCGGCCGGCGTGGACCGGTTCGTCCGCGGCTGCCTCGACCACGACCCCGACACCCGCGGGTACGCCGTGGGCGTCGCGACGACGACGAGCCTGCGGGCGGTCACCGGGCTCGACGACCTGGCCTTCGCCGAGGAGGTCGCCGAGTTCGGCAACGACCTCGCGCGGCGCTACGGGGTCACCTCACGCTGACCGTCTCGGATGCCGGGACGGAGGTCTCGCGTCCTGAGATCCGGGCTCTAGGGTGACGCGCATGACGAGCCACGCGTTGCACTACGTCCACGGTCACGCCGAGCCGGTGCTGCGGTCGCACGCGGTCCGCACGGCCGAGAGCTCGGCGGCGTACCTCCTGCCCCACCTGCGGCCGGGGATGTCCCTGCTCGACGTGGGCTGCGGACCGGGCACGATCACCGTCGACCTCGCGGTCGCCGTCGCCCCGGGCCGGGTCCTCGCTGTCGACCCCGCGGCCACCGCCGTCGAGGCGGCTGCCGCCGCGGTCGCCGCGGCGGGCACGGCGGTCGAGGTGCGCCGGGCCGACGTGCTCGACCTGTCGGCGCGGGCGGACGGGCGGTTCGACGTCGTCCACGCCCACCAGGTGCTCCAGCACGTCCCGGACCCGGTGGCCGTGCTCCGGCACGTCGGGACGCTGCTCGCGCCGGGCGGCGTCGTCGCCGTGCGCGACGCGGACTACTCGGCGTTCACGTGGTGGCCGCAGGTGCCGGCGCTGGAGCGCTGGCGCGCGCTGTACCTGCGCCTGACCCGGGCCGCCGGCGGCGACCCCGACGCCGGTCGCCGGCTGCTGTCCTGGGCGCGCGCGGCCGGGTTCGCGGACGTCACGGCGACCGCGTCGACGTGGTGCTACGCCGACCCCGCCGCCCGCGCCTGGTGGGGCGGCCTGTGGGCGGACCGGGTGGTCGGCTCGGCGATCGCCGAGCAGGCGGTCGCCTCCGGTGAGGCGACGCGGGCGGACCTGCAGGAGCTGCGCGAGGGCTGGCTGGAGTGGGCGGCCGCGGACGACGGCTGGTTCCTCGTGCCGCACGGCGAGGTGCTGGCCCGGCGGCCGGCCTCGCTCAGCTGACCTCGCTCAGCTGACGTCGCTCAGCTGACCTCGCTCAGCGGACCTCGCTCAGCTTGGCCCGGAGCTGGAGCACGGCCTTGGTGTGCATCTGGCAGATCCGCGACTCGGTGACCCCGAGCACGCGACCGATCTCCGCCAGGGTGAGGCCCTCGTAGTAGTAGAGGGTGACGACGATCTTCTCGCGTTCGGGCAGCTGGTTGATCGCCCGGGCGAGGATGAACTTCGTCTCCTCGGTCTCGAAGGCGGTGACCGGGTCCTCGGCCTTGGTGTCCTCGAGGGTGTCGACGAGGGAGAGCTTGTCCCCCTTCTCGCCGCCGACGGTGAGCAGCTCGTCGAGGGCGACGACGTTGACGTAGGAGACCTGGCTGAAGATCGCGTGGAGGTCGTCGAGGGAGATGCCCATGCGCTCGGCGACCTCGGCCTCGGTCGGCGTGCGGTGCAGCTCGCCCTCGAGGGTGGCGTACGTGCGCTCGACCTCGCGCGCCTTGTAGCGGACGGACCGGGGGATCCAGTCGATCGCGCGCAGCTCGTCGATGATCGCGCCGCGGATGCGGGAGATGGCGTACGTCTCGAACTTGATCGCGCGCTCGATGTCGAACTTCTCGATGGCGTCGATGAGGCCGAAGATGCCGTACGAGACGAGGTCGGCCTGCTCGATGTTCGGCGGGAGCCCGACGCCGACGCGGCCGGCGACGTACTTGACCAGCGGCGAGTAGTGCAGGATCAGGCGCTCGCGCAACGACTGGTCGCCGCTCGCCTTGAACTTCTCCCACAGGACCCGCAGGGCAGCCTCGTTCGCGGCGACGGGGTCGACGTCGTCGTCGACTTCGGCCTGCCGGTGCTCGGCTACCACGGATCCGTCCTCCCCATGCGCCCCGTCCACGTCCCCCTATGCCCGGGGATGTGCCTGGCGATACGTCGCACGCAGCCGGTCGACCGACACGTGCGTGTACAACTGCGTCGTTGCGAGCGTAGCGTGACCGAGCAATTCCTGGACGCTACGTAGGTCAGCTCCTCCGTCGAGCAGGTGCGTCGCCGCCGTGTGCCGCAGGCCATGCGGGCCGATGGCGGGCGCTCCGGCCGCTCGCACGGCGCGGTGGACGACGTCGCGCACCTGCCGCGCCCCGAGCCGGCCGCCCCGTGCGCCGAGCAGCAGGGCGGGCCCCGACGTGCCGGTCGCGAGCACCGGACGGCCCTCCCGCAGCCACTGCCGCACCGCCCGGGCCGCCGGCACCCCGAAGGGCACGACCCGTTCCTTCGCGCCCTTGCCGAGCACGCGGACGGTCCGCCGGTCGAGGTCGACGTCGTCGACGTCCGCGCCGCACAGCTCCGACACCCGGACCCCGGTCGCGTAGAGCAGCTCGAGCACCGCCGCGTCCCGAAGGCTCAGGGCGGCGGCGGGCAGCGCCGCGACGGTCCCCGCCCCGCCGTCGTCCCGCACGGGGTCCGCGCCGTCCGCCGCGTCGGCG
>JBQGCR010000870.1:0-2855 GCA_052038585.1 Kineosporiaceae bacterium | reverse complement strand
GGCGAGCGCCGCGCCCGCGCCGTCCCCCGCCGGCCCGGCCCTGCCGGCCGACCCGTCCCCGGCGCGCCGGCTCTCCCCGGTGGTCCTCGCCGGGGTGGCGGGCGGGGCGCTCCTGCTCGCCGTCGGGGCCGTCGCGCTGCTGTCCGGCGGGGACGACGACGTCGTCGTCGCCGTGCCCCGGCACACCCCGGCCACCGCCGCGTCCTCGCCCGCGACGACGGCGACGTCGGCGCCGACCGCCGCGCCGACCGTCGCGGTGAACGGCCGCAACCCCTTCGCCTCGCGCAAGCTCGGCACGGCCGCCGCGTCGGCGTCCGCCGCGGCGTCCGCGTCGGCGTCCGCGGCGGCCTCCCAGGCCGCGCAGCCGAAGGTCACGGTGACGGCCACCCGGACCGTGACCTCCGTGCGCACCGTCGCCCCGCAGCCGGTCCTGCTCAGCCTCGCCGCGCTCGACCCGACGACCCGGGCGGCGACCTTCCGCGTCGGCGGGGACGCGGCGGCCGGGGTGCAGGTCGGCGGCATGTTCGGCGGCGGCCGGTTCTCCTACGACGACGCCGTCATCGGCGAGTCCACCCGGTGCGCGGTCGTCTCCTACGTCGACGACTCCTACACGGTCTGCCTCAAGCAGACGGTCAAGGTCGTCGTCTCCGGCTCCTGACCCCGGGCCTCGGGCGGACGTCCGCCGGCTGGACCGCCGGCCCGGCGGGCGGCGCCCGCATGGCAGGATCGGGACCATGCTTCGCTGGTTGACCGCCGGAGAGTCCCACGGCCCGGCGCTCGTCGGGGTGCTCGAGGGCCTGCCCGCCGGGGTGGCCGTGACCACGGACGACGTCCAGGCCGCCCTGGCCCAGCGCCGCCTCGGCCACGGCCGCGGGGCGCGGATGAAGTTCGAGGCCGACGTCGTGACGTTCCTCGGCGGCGTCCGCCACGGCCGGACGATGGGCGGCCCCGTCGCCGTGCAGGTCGCCAACAGCGAGTGGCCCAAGTGGGAGACCGTCATGGCGGCCGACCCGGTCGACCCCGAGGTCCTCGCCGCCCAGGCCCGGGGGGCCGCCCTGACCCGGCCGCGGCCCGGGCACGCCGACCTCGTCGGGATGCAGAAGTACGGCTTCGACGACGCCCGCCCGGTGCTCGAGCGGGCCTCGGCCCGTGAGACCGCCGCCCGGGTGGCGCTCGGCCGGGTCGCCCGCGCCTTCCTCGAGCAGGCCGCCGGGATCCGGCTCGTGAGCCACACCGTCGCCATCGGCCCGGTCGCCGCCCCCGACGACGCGGCGCTGCCGACGCCGGACGACGTCGCCGCGCTCGACGCCGACCCCGTCCGCACCCTGCACGGCCCGACGAGCGAGGCCATGGTCGCCGAGATCGACCAGTGCCGCCGCGACGGGGACACCGTCGGCGGCGTCGTCGAGGTGCTCGCGTACGGGCTGCCGCCGGGCCTGGGCTCGCACGTGCACTGGGACCGCCGGCTCGCCGCGCGCCTCGCCGGCGCCCTCATGGGCATCCAGGCGATCAAGGGCGTCGAGGTCGGCGACGGCTTCCGCACCGCCGCCCGCCGCGGCTCCGCGGCGCACGACGAGATCGAGCGCGGCCCGGACGGCCTCCTGCGGCGGCGCACCGGCCGGGCCGGCGGCACCGAGGGCGGCATGAGCACCGGCGACGTGCTGCGCGTCCGCGCCGCGATGAAGCCGATCTCGACCGTCCCGCGCGCGCTCGACACGGTCGACGTCGCGACGGGGGAGCCCGCCGTGGCGATCAACCAGCGCTCGGACGTCTGCGCTGTGCCGGCCGCCGGCGTCGTCGCCGAGGCGATGGTCGCCCTCGTCCTCGCCGACGCGGTCCTGGAGAAGTTCGGCGGCGACAGCGTCGAGCAGACGGCCGCGGCCGTGCGCGCCTACCTCGACGGGCTGCCCGAGCTCCTGCGCTCGGCCGGCGTCACCGGCGAGGCGGTGACCACGGCGTGAGCCGCCCCGCCGTCGTCCTCGTCGGCCCGCCCGGCGCCGGCAAGTCCACCGTCGCCGCCGTCGTCGCCCGCCGCCTCGGCCTCGCCGCCCGGGACACCGACACCGACGTCGAGACCGTCGCCGGCAAGCCCGTCGCCGAGATCTTCCTCGACGACGGCGAGGCGGCCTTCCGCGACCTCGAGCGGGCCGCGGTGGCGCGCGCCCTCGAGGAGCACGACGGCGTCCTCGCCCTCGGCGGCGGGGCGGTCATGGACCCGCTGACCCAGGAGGCGCTGCGCGGGCACCTCGTCGTCTTCCTCGACGTCCAGATCGCCGACGCCGCCCGCCGGATCGGGTTCAACCGGGACCGTCCCCTGCTGCTCGGCAACCCGCGCTCGCAGTGGCTCGGGCTCATGGAGAACCGACGGCCCGTCTACGAGCGGGTCGCCACGGCCGTCGTCACGACCGACGGGCGCACGCCCGACGAGGTCGCCGACGACGTCGTCGCCCTCCTCCCGGCGGGGCAGCGGTGAGCGGCGGCGCCACCCGGGTGCGGGTCGGGACCGGCGCCCCGGGCGACCCGGCGGGCCCGGACAGCTACGACGTCGTCGTCGGCACCCAGCTGCTCGACGAGCTGCCGGCGCTGCTCGCCGGCGCCAAGCGCGTCCTCGTCGTCCACCCCCGCGCGCTGCGGGCCACGGGGGAGGCGGTGCGCGAGGACCTGGCGGCCGCCGGCTTCGAGGCGCTCGCGGCCGAGGTGCCGGACGCCGAGGAGGCCAAGAGCGCCGAGGTGCTCGCCTTCTGCTGGCAGGTGCTCGGGCAGGCGTCGTTCACCCGCACCGACGCGATCGTCGGCGTCGGCGGGGGAGCGGTGACCGACCTCGCCGGCTTCGTCGCCGCGACGTGGCTGCGCGG
>JBQGCR010000869.1:0-1654 GCA_052038585.1 Kineosporiaceae bacterium | reverse complement strand
CCGAACCAGCTCTGGGTCGCCGACCTGACCTACGTGCGCACCCACGCCGGCTGGGTCTACGTCGCCTTCGTCCTGGACGTCTACTCCCGCTACGTCGTGGGCTGGCAGGTCTCCACGAGCCTGCGCACCGACCTCGCCCTGGACGCCCTGGACATGGGGCTGTGGGCGCGGGCTCGAGCCGGGCAGGACGTCACCGGCCTGACCCACCCCAGCGACCGCGGCGTCCAGACTGGGTTCAACCGGTGGTCGCAACACTGCTCGAAAGCGACTGCGACAGTAGCGCCTCGAACAGCTCCATAGGGGATCTCCAGTCGAGGGTCTTGCGGGGCCGGTCGTTGACGGTGGCCTCGACGGCCTCGAGATCGGACGCGCTCCAGCGGGCCAGGTCGGTGCCCTTGGGAAAGTACTGACGCATCAAGCCGTTGGTGTTCTCGTTCGTGCCGCGCTGCCAGGGACTGTGCGGGTCGGCGAAGTAGACACTCAGTCCGGTGTCCTGACGTAACTGTGCGTGTTGGGCCAGTTCCTTGCCCCGGTCCCAGGTCAGCGTGCGCCGAAGCCGCGCCGGCAGCACGGACATCCGGGCCGTGATGGCCTCCCGGGCGGCTTGGGCGCCGTACCCGCTCAGGGCCGGCCCGTTGTGGCGGCGGGGCTGCTCGCCGTAGCCGTCCAGGCGCGGCAGGTGCACCAGGATCGTGTAGCGGGTGGTGCGCTCGACCAGCGTCGCGATGGCCGACCGGTTCAGGCCGATGATCAGGTCGCCCTCCCAGTCGCCGGCGATCATGCGGTCCTCGATGTCGCGGGGACGCTTGTCCAAGGTGGTGTTCTCGGTGACGTGCCCGCTGGCGCGTCGCCGGGAGCGCGCCCGGGGCACGCGAAGCGCTCTGCCGGTGCGCAGGAATGCGACCAGCTCACGGTCCAGCGCGCCGCGCTGACGCACGAACAGGGCCTGGTAGATCGCCTCGTGGCTGATCCGCATCGTGGGGTCGTCGGGGAAGTCGAGTCGCAGCCGCGCCGAGATCTGCTCCGGGCTCCACGCCTTGCCCCAGCGCCGGTCCTGACGCCGTGGCTTGTTCCGCCCGGCGAACGCCGCAGTCGAAGGCCCAGGCACCGGGCGGCCGTCGGGACGGCGCACCTTCCCAGATAGCCGCTCCTGAACGTAGGCGCGCAGCCGCGGGTGGGTCACCAGCTTGGCCGTCTTCGGCCGAGCCGCGGCCCGTTCGGCCTTCCACTGCGCGACCGAGGCCCGGTACTCGAGCTTCCCGCCGCGCGTGGCGGCGTTGCGCCGCAACTCCCGCGAGATCGTCGACGGGCTGCGTCCGAGCTGGCGGGCGATCTCCCGTACGCCCGCGCCGCGCGCACGGGCCAACGCGAGCTCTTCACGCTCGGTGAAGGACAGGTACCGGCCTGACAGCGGCCCGGCTGACTCCGACAAGAACGTCGCCATGCCGCCACGCTCGCGGAACCAGCGGCTTCCGACCGGTCCCGACGCGCCGGCCAGCACCCCTGCCTGCTCGCTGGTCACCCCGGCGGCGACGTGCCGCCAGAACTCGCGCTCCATGTCCCGGCGCACCGGCGGACGACCCGGCGACCGCATCAGCGCCCGTCCCGTCATCGCCTGCGACCACCCAGCCGGTCGGCCCACCGCACACCTCCA
>JBQGCR010000868.1:0-2789 GCA_052038585.1 Kineosporiaceae bacterium | reverse complement strand
CTCGACGTCCGGGTCGTCCGCCGGGTCGCCGACGGCGAGCACGTTGTCGAGCTCGTCGGGGTCGGCGGCGAGGTCGTAGTACTCGCGGGTGGCCAGGAGCAGGCCGGCCTTGTCCGAGTAGGTCTCCACGTACTTCCAGCGGGCCGTGCGCAGGGCCGCCCAGGTGGGGACCCGGGCCGGCTTGGACGGCGACCACCCGGGGTCGAGCCGGTACTCCAGGAGCTGCAGGGCCGGGGTCGCCGTGGCCGGCCGCGGGCCCGAGCCCGGCAGCAGCGAGACCCCGTCGACCGGCGGCAGGTCACCGCGGCGGGGGACACCTGTCGCGTCGAGGATCGTGGGCAGCAGGTCGGTGTTCGTCGTCAGTCGGCCGTCGGTCCCGGGGTCCAGCACCCCGTCCCAGCGCATCATGAGCGGCACCCGGACGCTCGGCTCGTAGGGCACGTACTTGCGGATCATGCCGTCGTGCTCGCCGTTCATCAGCCCGTTGTCGCTGGTGAAGACGACGAGCGTGTCCGGCAGCTGTCCGGCGGCCTCGATCATGGCGACGGTCGCCCGCAGCTCGTCGTCGACCGAGAGCAGGGTCCGCTGCGCGGCCCGGCAGATGTTCTGCGTCGTCTGCCGGGGCGCGGCGAAGGCCTGCACGTACGCGGGCTTGTCGCTGACGTCGGGCTCCGGCGGCGGCGAGCAGCCCGGCACCGGCGCCGTCGCGTACTGCGGCTCGGGCATCTGGCTGAGGGCGTCGTGGGTGTGCGGCGCGACCGGGTCCCACTCGAGGAACCACGGCGTCGCGGGGTCCTCGAGGTACCGGGCGAGATACTCCCGCAGGCGGTTCCCGGTCCAGGTCGTCGCGTAGTCCGGCACCACCTGGACCCCGCCGGCGTCGGCGGCGTTGAAGTTGCGGTACCAGGCGGGCGGGGCGGTCGTCGGGTCCTGCGCCGTCGTCTCGCCCCAGGTCAGCGTCCAGTCCTGGTAGCCCGGCGGGTCGGCGTTGACGAGGTTGAGGTACTTGCCGACGATGCCGGTGCGGTAGCCCGCGGCCGACAGGTAGGGGGCGATGCCGCCGCGGGTGTCGAGCACCGAGGCCGAGCCCTGGCTCCACACCTTGTGGTTGTGCGGGTAGCGGCCGACGAAGGTCGTCGCCCGTGACTGGCAGCACGAGGGGTTCGCGACGACGGCCTGGGTGAAGACCCGGCCGCCCTCGCCGAACCACTGCGCCGTCCACGGCATGTACTGCGCCAGGCGCTCCATCGAGTCGAGCACCTGGTCGTCGGTCTTGACGAGCAGCACGTTGGGCGGCCGGTCGGCACGCAGGACCGCCGGGGCGGTCACGCCTGCCGCGACGTCGGCCGGGGCGATGCCGGCCGCCCCGGCCAGGACGCCCGCGGAGAGGACCACGGCCGTCAGCGCTCGCCGGAGCGCCATGGTTCGACTGGTCATGAGTCCCCCGTTCGACGGTGCCGGCTCCCCCGAGCCGAGGTGAACGGTAGACGAGCGCGCGACGGACGTCAGCGGAATCCCGGGCGCAGTGACCACCCAATTCAGGGGGTCACGGACTGGCGCACCTTGTGACTCGTGGCTCCGGTGACGTTGAGCTCGAACGCGGTCACCGTGACGGGGACCCCGGTGCCGAACCGGAGCGCGTCGAGCTCGGCCCGCCACGCGCCGTCGGCGCCCACACGGCGCGGCACCGACAGGAAGCCGCCGTTGCCCGCGGCCGAGACGACGACGGTCGACGACGGCTCCGCCGTCCCCGCCAGGGTGATCCGCTCGGGACCGGCGGTCGTCCGCGTCACCTGCGGCACGGGCAGGGGGGCGACGCAGCCCGCCCCCTTGCACGTGCGCATCCGTGCCAGGGTGGCCGACCAGACGTCGACCGCGGGGTCGTTGTCCGGGTCGGCGTCCGCGAGCAGGTTGGTCAGCTCGTGCGGGTCGGCGACGAGATCGTAGAACTCGCGGAAGGCGACCGTCGTCCCCGCCTTGTCGGCGTAGGTCTCGACGTACTTGGCGCGTGCGGTCCGCAGCGCGGCCCACGTCGGGACGGGCGTCGGCTTCGCGGGCGACCACCCCGGGTCGAGGCGGTACTCGGCGAGCTGGACGGTCGGTGTCGTGCCCGCAGGACGCGGCCCGGACCCGGCGAGGAGCGAGACGCCGTCGATCGCGGGCAAGGTGAGGTCCCGGCGCACGCGGGCGGCGTCGAGGATCGTCGGCAGCAGGTCGGTGTTCGTCGTCAGCCGGTCGTCGACCCCGGGGGTGACCTGCCCGTCCCAGCGCAGGAACAGCGGCACGCGGATGCTCGGCTCGTAGGGCACGTACTTGCGCGCCATGCCGCCGTGCTCGCCGTTCATGAGCCCGTTGTCGCTGGTGAACACGACCAGGGTGTTCGGCAGCTGCCCCGCCGCCTCGACCATGCCGACGATCGAGCGCAGCTCCCGGTCGACGGTGAGCAGCGTGCGCTGCGCGGCGACGCACGTCGCCTCGCTGTACGACGGCGCGACGTCGAAGGCCTGCACGTAGGCGGGCTTGTCCGAGACGTCGGCCTCCTCGGGCACGGGGCAGCCCGGGACGGCGGCGTCGGCGTACACCGGCTCGACCATCTGGTCGAGGTGGTCGTGGGTGTGCGGCGCGACGGGGTCCCACTCGAGGAACCACGGCGTCACCGGGTCGGCGAGGTAGCCGGCGAGGTACTCGCGGACGCGGCCCGCGGTCCACGCCGTCGCGTAGTCCGGGACGAGCGTGTCGCCCGAGGCGTCGGTCGCGTGGAAGTTGCGGTACCAGGTCGGCGCGGCGAC
>JBQGCR010000867.1:0-1812 GCA_052038585.1 Kineosporiaceae bacterium | reverse complement strand
GCCTGCAGCGCCCGCGACCAGTAGGCCTCGGTCGCGGACTGGTGCACGCCGCTGACCGGCACGTTGACGTCCGGCGCCGGCTGGGTGAACGTCCGCACGTCCACCTCGGTCTCGGCCACCTTGACGCCGAGCGCCGCGAAGCGCTCGAGGTTGGCCCGCAGGTCCGGGAAGCCGTACTGCGTCGCGAGGTGGGTCTGGAAGCCGACGCCGTGGATCGGGACGCCCTGGGCCCGCAGGTCCTTGACCATCGCGTACGTGGCGTTGCTCTTCGGCCCGGTGAACTCGATGTTGTAGTCGTTGTAGAAGAGCAGCGCCTTCGGGTCCGCCTCGTGCGCCCAGCGGAACGCGTCGGCGATGTAGCCCGTGCCGCCCCAGGCCTTGTACCAGACCGACTCCCGCGGGGTGCCGTCCTCGTCGAACGCCTCGTTGACGACGTCCCACTGCCAGATCTGCCCGCGGTAGCGCCGGGCCGTGTCCTGCACGTGCTTCTTGAGCAGCGCCTTGAGCTGGGACGCGGGCAGGTCGGACGTGTAGCCGTCCGCCGAGAGCCAGTCCGGCAGCTGGCTGTGCCAGACGAGCGTGTGCCCGCGGACGAGCTGGCCGTTGGCCTGCGCGAAGCGGACGACGCGGTCGGCGTCGCCCCAGGTGTAGCGGCCGCGCGCCGGCTCGAGCGACTCCCACTTCATCGCGTTCTCGGCGGTGACGACGGAGAACTGCGTCGCGGCGAGGTGGGCGTACTTCTGGTCGGCGTCGAACGTGCTCGGCTGGACGGCCGTCCCGATCTTCAGGCCGGTCGGCTCGGCGAGGTTGCGCAGGGTCGGCGCCGCCGCGGCGGAGGTGTCGGCCGCGACGGCGGCGGACGGTCCGGCGAGGGCGAGGGCCGTCGCCGCGCACACGGCGCCGGCGAGGGTGAGGACACCCGTGCGGGGTGGTCGCGTCATGGGGGTGGCTCCTTCGAGTGGGGCGTCGTCGCCCGTCGTCTCGAAACTTTCGACAAGACTGTCGAAAGTTGTGAACGGGCAGAACGTATGTTTCGGGCGTGTGGCGCGTCAAGGGGTCGGACGCGAACGTGTTCGGGCCGCCGTAGGCTCGGCCGGTGGACACGACCGCGGACGACGACCGGGTGACCCTCGCCGAGGTCGCCCGGGTCGCCGGGGTGTCCCTGCCGACGGTCTCCAAGGTCCTCAACGGCCGCACCGACGTCGCCGCGGAGACCCGGGCCCGGGTCGAGGCGCTCCTCGACAGCCACGGCTACCGCCGGCGCCCGCCGACGCCGTCGTCCCCGCTCGTCGAGATCGTCTTCGAGGAGCTCGACGGCGTCTGGTCGATGGAGCTCGTCCGCGGCGTCGAGGCCGTCGCGCGCGAGCAGGGCGCGAGCGTCGTCGTCACCCGCAGCGGGACCCGGCACGCCCCGGGGCCGGAGTGGCTCGACGGGGTGCTCCGCCGGCGCCCGCTCGGGGTCGTCCTCGTCTTCTCCGCCGTCGCCGGCGAGGTGCGCAACCGGCTGCGCGCCAGAGGGATCCCGTTCGCCATCGTCGACCCCGCGGGGGACCCCGAGCCCGGCGTCCCGGCCGTCGGGAGCGCCAACTGGGAGGGCGGCGTGCTCGCGACGCGGCACCTGCTCGACCTCGGCCACCGGCGGATCGCCGTCGTCACCGGACCCGCCGACATGATGTGCGCGATGGGCCGGCTCGCCGGCTACCGCTCCGCCCTGGCCCGGGCCGGCGTGGATCCCAACCCGGCGCTGGAGCGCTACGGGGACTTCCACGTCGACGGCGGGCGCCGGCACGTCCTGGACCTGCTGCGCCGGCC
>JBQGCR010000866.1:0-11540 GCA_052038585.1 Kineosporiaceae bacterium | reverse complement strand
CTCGGCCGGCTCGGGGACCGCGAGGGCCTGGGCGGTGTCGACGCCCGGCACGCCGCCGCGCCGGCGGCGTGCGGGGTGGTTCGGGCCGGGGTCGTTGAGCGGCTCGGGCGCGGGGCTCTCGCCGGCGGCCTCGGCCCGGCTGAGGAGGCTGCCGAGCAGGTCCTCCAGCGGGTCGCCGTCCGCCTCGTCCTCGCGCGGGGCGACCGGGCGGGTCCGCCGGCCGCGGCGGGCGCGCAGGGTGTCGAGCAGGTCGACCGTCGCGGTGACCCGCTCGTCCTCGGCCGGCGGCTCCGGCTCGGCAGGCTGCTCGACGGTGACGACGACCTGCTCGACGGTCAGGTCGACGTGCACGGCGTCGTCCTCGGCCGGCTCGGGCGCGGCGTCCTCGGCCGGGAAGGCCGGGGCGGCGGCGACCGGCGCCAGCCGGCGCCCCTGCTGGAGCACGTCGTCCTGGCGGTCGGGCTCGGTGAGCCAGCGCGCCTCGTCGTCGAGCGCGGTGACGTGCCGCACGCGCGGGTCGTACGCCCACCTCGCGTGCCGCTCCCGGGTGCCCGCGGTGAACGTCACCTGCACGGTCCACAGGCCCTCGTCGGTGCGCCAGGCGTCCCAGACGGCGGCGTCGGCGTCCACCTCGCGGTGGGCGAGGCGCTCGGCGACGAACTCGCCGAGCGTCGGGGCGTCGGGGGCGGCGCGGCGCAGGACGACGCGGCGCGCCTGCGTCGCGACGTGGGCGCGCTCGGCGAGCACCGGACCCTCGTAGCGGCGCACGTGCTCGACCGGCAGCCCCGCGGCCTCGGCGACCTCCTCGGCGCTGTGCCCGGCGCGGATGCGCGCCTGGATGTCCCGCGGGCGGAGCTTGCCGTCCATCTGGATCTGGAGCTGGCCCAGGCGCGGCCGGTCCCGGCGGACGGCGGCGCGCAGAGCCTCGTCCACGCGCAGCCGGAAGCGCTGGCCGTCAGCGGCCGCGAGCAGCACGTGCTCGCCGTCCTCGTGCACCCCGACCAGCGTGAGGTCCTGCATTGCGGATTCCCCTCCCGCGTCGACTCCGGTCCAGCCTGCCACCCGCGAGGCCGGATCCGGCGGAGGCGGGGCCGGGCGTGGCGCGCATCGGGGCCCTGCCGTGCACGCTGCGTCCGGCCTTGGGACGATCCTCGGGTGAGCCAGCCACCCGACCCCGCGCCCGGCACCGACCCCCGCGCCGGCGCCCCCGACGACCTGCGGCCCTACGACGCCGTCCTCCTGCTCTCCTTCGGCGGTCCCGAGCAGCCGGACGACGTCATGCCGTTCCTGGAAAACGTCACCCGCGGCCGGGGGATCCCGCGCGAGCGGCTGGAGTCCGTCGCCGAGCACTACCACCACTTCGGCGGCCGCAGCCCGATCAACGACCAGAACCGGGCGCTGCTCGCGGCGCTGCGGGCCGAGCTCGACGGCCGCGGGCTCGACCTGCCGCTGCTGTGGGGCAACCGCAACTGGGACCCCTACGTCACCGACACCCTCCGCGAGGCGCACGAGGCGGGGCACCGGCGCCTGCTCGTCGTCGCGACGAGCGCCTACTCGAGCTACTCCGGCTGCCGGCAGTACCGCGAGGACCTCGGCGCCGCCCTCGTGACGCTGGCGGCCGAGGGCCGCGAGCTGGCCGTCGACAAGGTCCGCGTCTACTACAACCACCCTGGCTTCGTGGCGCCGAACGTCGACGCGGTGCTCGACGGCCTCGCCCGGCTGCGGACCGACGCCGGCCTCGCCGAGGACGCGGACGTCCGCGTGCTCTTCGTCACCCACTCCGTGCCCGACGCCATGGACGAGGTGTCCGGACCGTCCGGGCACGCCTACACCCGCCAGCACCGCGACGTCTGCGCGACCGTCGCCGACGAGGTGGCCCGGCGCCGCGGCACCCCGACGGCCTGGGAGCTCGTCTACTGCTCGCGGTCCGGGCCGCCGTCGCAGCCGTGGCTCGAGCCGGACGTCAACGACCGGCTCGCGCAGGTCCACGCGGACGGGGCCGCGGGCGTCGTCGTCGTCCCGATCGGCTTCGTCAGCGACCACATGGAGGTCGTCTACGACCTCGACACCGAGGCCGCCGAGACGGCCGCCGGGCTCGGGCTGCCCTTCGTCCGGGCCGCGAGCGTCGGGACGGACCCGCGGTTCGTCACCGGGCTCGTCGACCTGCTCGTCGAGCGGGCCGCCGCCGAGCGTGGCGAGCGGCCGCAGCGGCCCGCCACCGGCGCGCTCGGCCCGTCGCACGACGTCTGCCCCGTGGGGTGCTGCCGCAACCTGCGCGGCGAGCGGCCCGCCGCCTGCGGCGAGGACTGGACCGGCGCCGCCGCCGTCCCGGCCGCCCCGTGAGCGGCGTCCTGCCCGACCTGCCGCCCGCGACCGCGCTGCCGCCCGGCTGCGAGCCGCAGGAGCTGGCTCGGCTCGCCGAGGACGTCGCCCGGGAGGCCGGGCGGCTCGTCCACGGCGGACGCCCCGACCAGGTCGAGGTCGCCTCGACGAAGTCGAGCCCGACGGACGTCGTCACCGAGATGGACCGCGCCGCCGAGCGGCTCGTCCGGGAGCGGCTCGCCGCCGCCCGCCCGGGCGACGGCGTGCTCGGCGAGGAGGCGGGCGTCGAGTCCGGCACGTCCGCCCTGACGTGGGTCGTCGACCCGATCGACGGGACGGTGAACTACCTCTACGGCCTGCCCGAGTTCGCCGTGAGCGTCGCCGTCGTCCTCGGCGACCCGACGACGCCGGGTGCCTGGGCGCCGGTCGCGGGCAGCGTCCACGCGCCGGCGCTGGACCGGACGTGGACGGCGGCCACCGGACTCGGCGCCCGGTTCGACGGCCGGCCGCTGCCCGCGCGGCGCGAGCCGCCGGAGCTCGCCGGAGCCCTGCTCGGCACCGGCTTCGGCTACCGGGTGGACCGGCGCACCGGCCAGGCGCGCGTGCTCGCGCAGGTGCTGCCCCTCGTGCGTGACGTCCGTCGCATCGGCAGCGCGGCGATCGACCTCTGCATGGTGGCCGACGGACGGCTCGACGCCTACTACGAGCGAGGGCTCAACCCGTGGGACATCGCCGCGGCCGCGCTCGTCGCCCAGGAGGCCGGCATCCGGGTCGTCGGGCTGCGCGGCGCGCCGCCGGGGCCGGACATGCTCGTCGCGGCGCCGGACCCGCTGTGCGCCGACCTCGCCCACCGGCTCGACGAGCTCGGCGCCGTCGACCTGCCGTAGGGGCGGGACGCGGAGGCGGTCCGGACGCACAGCGCCCCCGGTCCCTCGAGGAGGGCCGGGGGCGGGGGACGTGGGGGAGCGCCGTCAGTGCCGCTCGGGCTCGGCGAGCAGCTGCGCCTCGCGGACGTCGACGACGAGGGGGACGCCGAGGGCGGGCGTGCGCAGGCCGTGGGCGGCGAGGGACTCCTCGATGCCGTCGACCTCGACGCCGTGCTCGGCGGCGACGCGGGCCAGGGACTCCAGCTCCCCGAGCCGGATCTCGACGAGGTAGTCGTCGCCCGTCGTGCGGGCGTCGTCGAGGGAGCTGCGGGTCTGGGCGATCCGCTCGCGGATCTCGCTGCGGAAGTCGGTCACGAACACCTCCGTGGTCGGACGGGGGCAGCCGGCACGCCGCTCGTGGTCCGTGCGCCGGGCCGGCCGGGTCGGGTCGACCCTACGGGGTACCGGGGACACGTGGCGAGGCCGTGATCGACGACCGGTGACACGCTGCGTGCAAGAGCGTGAGCGACCTGTAGTCTTGCGCGCGCCGGGTCCCCGACCGGGCCCCGAGTGCACCCCGCGTCGCCGCCGACCCGGCCGTGGTGCACAATCCCTGCCGCACCGGTTCGAGGCGAGGGCTGGGGGCCGGGCACAAACGCCGGGGCCGGCGCGTTACCGCTCTGCCTCGCACCGCCGGACCCGTGCGCAGGCACCGAACGACCGACAGACCACTCCACCGGAGCGTGACATCCATGGCAACCGACTACGACGCACCGCGCAAGACCGACGACGAGCTGAACGAGGACTCCATCGAGGAGCTCAAGGCCCGTCGGGTCGACAAGGTCTCCGGTGCCGTCGACGAGGACGAGACGGAGGCCGCCGAGGGCTTCGAGCTGCCCGGCGCCGACCTGTCCAACGAGGAGCTCTCCGTCCGCGTGCTCCCGCGCCAGGCGGACGAGTTCACGTGCTCGAGCTGCTTCCTCGTGCACCACCGCAGCCAGCTGGCCAGCGAGGCCGGCGGGCAGATGGTGTGCAAGGAGTGCGCGGCCTGACGCGGCCCGCCGGCGCCTGACCCGCACCCGGGTTCAGGCGCCGTCCGACGTCCCGGCGCCCGCCGCGCGGGCCTGCCGCACCGCCCGGGCCAGCCCGGCGGGGTCGCGGGAGCTGACGAGCCAGTACGGCGTCGGGTCGGCCGGGTCGAGCAGCGTGACGCGCACCCCCGTCGGCACCCAGCCGCGGATCGCGAGCCACGCGCGGGCGTCCAGGCCCGTCCCGCGCTCGACGCGCATCGCCGCGGCGTCCAGCTCGCGCACCTCCCCGAGCACGCTCGCCGGCACCCGTGCCCGCCCGACGGCGAGGTGCCCGTCGGCGACCTCGACCCGCAGCCGCCAGGCGCGCAGGAGCGCGACGAGCCCGACCGCGGTGACGACGAGCCCGGCGAGGGCGGCGACCGGGTGCACCGGCAGCAACGTCAGCCCCATCGACAGCGCGAGGACGCCGACGATCGGCCAGGCCGCCCACGGCGCGCCGACGGTCTCGCGGTAGGCGGGGGCCGGTCCGGACCCCGGTCGCTGCCGGTCCGGACGCTGCGGCTGGGAGGTGCTCACCGCACCAGCCTGGCACGCGGCCGGGGGTCGGGCCGCCCCCGGGCGGCGGTTACCCTGTCTGCTCGTGGAGGGCGACGTCGAGGTCAGGGTGCTGCGGCTGGACCCGCAGCTGCCGCTCCCGGCGTACGCGCACCCCGGCGACGCCGGCGCCGACCTCGTCACGGCCGTCGACGTGACCCTCGCCCCGGGGGAGCGGGCGACGGTCCCGACCGGCACCGCGGTCGCGCTGCCGCAGGGCTGGGCCGGCTTCGTCCACCCCCGGTCGGGGCTGGCCGCCCGGCACGGCCTGAGCATCGTCAACGCCCCCGGGACGGTGGACAGCGGCTACCGCGGCGAGATCCGCGTCACGCTCGTCAACACCGACCGGAGCAGCCCCGTGGTCCTGCGCCGCGGGGACCGCATCGCCCAGCTCGTCGTCCAGCGCGTCGAGCACGTCCGATTCGTCGAGGTCGCCGAGCTCCCCGGGTCCGCCCGGGGCGCCGGCGGCTTCGGGTCCACCGGCGGCTTCGCCGTCGACGCCCCCCTGGCGGGGCAGGAGGAGAGCTCGTGAGCCTGTTCAGCAGGAAGTCCCGCCGCGGGGAGCAGGACGCCGCAGCCGAGGACGCGACGCCGGACGTCGCGGTCGACGAGGCCGAGGAGGCCGACGACGACGTCGCCGGCCCGGAGGCCGACGTCGACGACTGGCCCTCGGGCGGCCTGTCGGACCGCTCGCAGGGGCCGTGGGACGAGTCCGAGGTGGACGACGCCGACGGCTACCTCGACCTCGGGGCCCTGCGGGTGCGCCTGCGCGGCGCCGACGGCGCGGACGTCCAGGGCCTCGAGCTGCGCCTCGACGTCGACGAGCAGGGCGGCCAGGTGACGGCGGCGACCCTCGTCCACGCCGGCTCCGCCGTCCAGCTCCAGGTCTTCGCCGCCCCCCGCCGCTCGGGCATCTGGGACGAGATCCGGGGCGAGATCGGCGCGGGCATCACCAAGCAGGGCGGGACGGTGGACGACGTCCCGGGGGCCTTCGGCCGCGAGCTGCTCGCCCAGCTGCCGGTCCGCAGCCCCGACGGCCGCGTGGGCGTCCAGCCGATCCGCTTCACCGGCGTCGACGGGCCGCGCTGGTTCCTCCGCGCGGTCTTCCACGGCCCGGCCGCGTTCGACCACGACCAGGCCTCGGTGCTCGAGGGTCTCGTCCGCGACGTCGTCGTCGTCCGCGGCCCGGACGCCATGGCGCCGCGCGACCTGCTGCCGCTGCGCCTGCCGCAGACCGAGGAGGCGGTGGCCGCGCAGGCCGAGGCCGACGCCCGCGAGCCGCTCGAGCCGTTCCGGCGGGGGCCGGAGATCACCGAGATCCGCTGAGACCGGGCAGCCCCGCGGACGACGTCACGACCCGCCCGGCCCGGACGTACCCTGGTCGCATGAGCGAGACCAGGAGCGCGGAGCCGGGCCGGCGCGGCGGCCTGCGCGAGCGGCTGGCCCGGTGGGCGGCGCCGCAGCAGGAGGTCCACGCCGAGGCCGAGCGGGCCGAGGCGGTGCGCCTGGGCGGCACCCCGATCGCCGAGCTGCCGATCCGCCGGGCCGCGACGGTCTGCGGGACGCTGCGGGCGGTGACGCTGCGCCCGCGGGCGGGCGTCCCCGCGCTCGAGGCCGAGATGTTCGACGGCAGCGGCTCGCTCGCGGTCGTCTGGCTCGGCCGGCGCCAGATCGCGGGCGTCGAGCCCGGCCGCCGGGTGCGGGTCCACGGGATGGTCACGGACATGCACGGGCACCGGACGATGTTCAACCCCCGGTACGAGCTCATGCCCCGCGGGCACGAGTGAGCGAGCAGCCGGGCCGGTCGGCGCCCCCGGGCGGGCCGACCGACGAGCAGCCGTCGTTCCGGGAGCTCTTCGTCCAGCAGCTGCAGTCCCAGGGCCTGGGACGCACGCTCGCCGACGGGCAGCGCCCGGACGTCCTCGCGACGATGGGCGGGGTCCGCGGCATCCTCGAGGCCGTCGTCCCCGTCGTCGTCTTCTCCACGTGGTACGGCTTCCAGCAGGACCTGCGCACGGCGATCATCGCCTCGCTCGTGCCGGCGGTCGCGCTGGCGCTGTGGCGCCTCGTCGCGCGCGAGCCGGTGACGATGGTCCTCGGCGGCGTCCTCGGCGTCGCGCTCGGGGCGGTCGTCGCGTCCCGGACGGGCCGGGCGGAGGACTACTTCCTGCCGTCGATCCTCAAGAACCTCGGCTGGATGGCGCTCTACCTCGTGTCGGTGGTCGCGCGCTGGCCGCTCATCGGCGTCGTCCTCGGCTTCGTGCTCGGGGAGGGCACCGACTGGCGCCGGGTGCCGGCCCGCCGGCGGGTCTACACCCAGGCGTCCCTGCTGTGGGCGGGGATGTTCGCGCTGCGCGCGGCCGTCCAGGCGCCGCTGTGGTTCACCGGGCAGGTCGCCGCCCTCGGCGTCGTCAACGTCTTCCTCGGGCTGCCGCTGTTCTTCCTGACGATCTGGCTGACGTGGACGATGGTCCACCGGGTGCCGCCGGCCGTGCCGGCCGCCGCGCCGGGTCCTGCGCCGCAGGACGCGCCGCAGGACTGACCGCCCCGCTCAGTGCGCGTGGTGCGGGCTGAGCAGCTCCTGGATCGCGTCCTCGCTCTCGGGGACCGTGAGGAGCATGAGCTCGTCGCCGCCCTCGAGCGCGTCGTCGCCGCTCGGGGCGATCGGCCGCTCGCCGCGGATGATCGCGACGAGCACCGTGTCCTGCGGCCAGGCGATGTCCCCGACGGCGGTGCCGGCGAGCGGCGAGTCCAGCGGCAGGGTGAGCTCGACCATCGTCGTCAGGCCGCGCTGGAACGTGAAGATCCGCACGAGGTCGCCGACCGAGACGGCCTCCTCGACGAGCGCCGTCATGAGGCGCGGCGTCGAGACGGCGACGTCGACGCCCCAGGACTCGTCGAACATCCACTCGTTCTTCGGGTTGTTCACCCGGGCGACCGTGCGGGGCACCCCGTACTCGGTCTTGGCGAGCAGGGAGACGACGAGGTTGACCTTGTCGTCGCCCGTCGCGCCGACGACGACGTCGCAGTCGGCGAGCCCGGCCTCGGTGAGCGAGGCGATCTCGCAGGCGTCCGCGAGGAGCCACTCGGCCTGGGGGATCGCGTCGACCTTGACCGCGGCCGGCGTCTTGTCGATGAGCAGGACGTTGTGGTCGTTGTCGAGGAGCTCCCGGGCGATCGAGCGCCCCACGCTGCCCGCGCCGACGATGACGACGCGCATCAGTCCTCCTTCGCGGGCGGCGCGGCGAGCACCTTCTCGACCTTCGGGGCGACCTGCTCGCGGAGCACGACGTGCACGAGGTCGCCCTCCTGGTAGACCGTGTCGGCGTCCGGGATCGTCCCCTCGCCGAGGCGGGTGAGGTACGCCACCCGCACCCCGGCGGCCTTCTCCAGCGCCGCGAGGCGCCGGCCGACCCACGCCGGGTGCACGTGCACCTCGGCGAGCAGGAGCTCGCCGGAGGCGTCGCGGTACTCGGGGGACGCTCCGCTGGGCAGCAGCCGGCGGACCATCTGGTCCGCCGTCCAGCGGACGGTCGCCACGGTGGGGATGCCGAGGCGCTGGTAGACCTCGGCGCGACCGGGGTCGTAGATGCGGGCGACGACGTTCGTCACGCCGAAGGTCTCGCGCGCGACGCGCGCGGCGAGGATGTTCGAGTTGTCCCCGCTGCTCACGGCGGCGAAGGCGTAGGCCTCCGAGATGCCGGCGTCGGCGAGGGTGTCGCGGTCGAAGCCGACCCCCGTGACCCGCCGCCCCTCGAACGTCGACCCGAGCCGACGGAAGGCGTCCGGGTTCTGGTCGATGACGGCGACCGTGTGGCCGCGGTCCTCCACCATCTGCGCGAGGCTGGAGCCCGTCCGCCCGCAGCCCATGATGACGAAGTGCACGAGGTCCGACGCTACACGGTCGCGACTCGTCCCCACGTCGTGCGGACCATGGCGCCGGCGACGCCTACGATCGTGCCCGTGCCAGCCTTCACGGACGCGGTCAAGCGGCTCCTGGTCGGTCGACCGGTCCACAGCGAGCGGCTGTCGGAGACGCTGCTGCCCAAGCGCATCGCCCTGCCGGTCTTCGCCTCCGACGCCCTGTCGTCGGTCGCGTACGCGCCGAACGAGATCTTCCTCACCCTCGCCGCGGCGGGGATGCTCACGTACCACCTGTCGCCGTGGATCGGCCTGGCCGTCGTCGTCGTCCTCGTCGTCGTCGTGCTGTCCTACCGGCAGAACGTCCACGCCTACCCCTCCGGCGGTGGGGACTACGAGGTCGTCACGACGAACCTCGGCAACCGCGCGGGCCTGACCGTCGCGAGCGCGCTGCTCGTCGACTACGTCCTCACCGTCGCCGTGTCGATCTCCTCGGCCGCCGAGTACGCCTCGTCGGCGATCCCGTGGATCCACGGTCACGAGGCCGTCGTGGCGTCCGTCCTCGTCGTCGCGATCATGACCATGAACCTGCGGGGCGTCCGCGAGTCCGGGTCGGCGTTCGCGATCCCGACGTACGCGTTCATGTTCGCGATCCTCGGCATGTGCGCCTTCGGCTTCGCGCGGGCGGTCTTCGGGGACCTGCCGGACGCCGAGTCGGCGGCGCTGACGCTCGTGCCCGAGGAGGGCTTCGAGGACGGGCTCACCGCGCTCGGCCTGGCCCTGCTGCTCATGCGGGCCTTCTCCTCCGGCTGCGCGGCCCTGACCGGCGTCGAGGCGATCAGCAACGGCGTCCCCGCGTTCCGGGAGCCGAAGAGCCGCAACGCCGCGACGACGCTCGCGATGCTCGGCGGCGTCGCGATCACCATGGTCATGAGCGTCATCGTCCTGGCCAACCTCATGCACGTGAAGTACGCCGAGTTCCCGACCGAGCAGCTGGCGAACGCCGACGGCTCGCGGCTGCCCGACGGCTACCAGCAGGCGCCGATCATCAGCCAGATCGCCGAGTCGCTCTTCTCCGGCTTCCCGCCGGCGTTCTACGCCGTCGCCGCGGTGACCGGCGTGATCCTCGTCCTCGCGGCGAACACGGCCTTCAACGGCTTCCCGGTGCTCGGCTCGATCCTCGCCCGGGACGACCTGCTCCCGCGCCAGCTGCACACCCGCGGCGACCGGCTGGCGTTCAGCAACGGCATCGTCGCCCTCGCCGCTGCGGCGATCGTGCTGATCATCGCCTACGACGCGAAGGTCACCTCGCTCATCCAGCTCTACATCGTCGGGGTGTTCATCTCCTTCACGCTGAGCCAGATCGGCATGGTCCGGCACTGGACCCGGCTGCTCCAGACGACGGTGGACACCGCGGCCCGGGCCCGGATGCGGCGCTCCCGCGTCGTCAACGCCGTCGGGGTCGCGCTGACCGGCAGCGTGCTCGTCATCATCCTCATCTCGAAGTTCACCCGCGGGGCGTACCTCACGCTCATCGCGATGACCGGGCTCTACCTGCTCATGGTCGGCATCCGGGCGCACTACCGCCGGGTCCGCCGCGAGCTGGAGGTCGCCGAGGCCGACCGGTCGGCACGCATCCTGCCCTCGCGGGTGCACGCCATCGTCCTGGTCTCGAAGATCCACAAGCCGACCCTGCGGGCCCTGGCCTACGCGCGGGCGTCGCGGCCGTCGGTCCTCGAGGCGGTGACGGTCACGGTCGAGCCGGAGGACACCGTCCGGCTCCAGCAGGAGTGGGAGCGCCGCGGCGTCCCGGTGCCGCTGCGCGCCCTGGACTCGCCCTACCGCGAGATCACCCGGCCGATCATCGACTACGTCCACTCGATCCGCACCGAGAACCCGCGCGACCTCGTCGTCGTCTACGTGCCCGAGTACGTCGTCGGCCGGTGGTGGGAGCAGCTCCTGCACAACCAGAGCGCGCTGCGGCTCAAGAGCCGGCTGCACTTCATGACCGGCGTCATGGTCGCGAGCGTGCCGTGGCAGCTGTCGTCCTCCGAGGGCCTGGCCGAGATCGAGGAGAGCAACGTCCACGAGTACAGCCGGCTCGCCGCCGAGCGCGCCGAGGCCGCCCGCGACGCCGCCGGCCGGGCGACGACGACGACGATCCCGTCGCCGCCGCCCGGCGGGACGGACGCGTCCTGAGCGGCGCCGACGCCCCCGCGGCCGACGACGGGCCGGTCCGGCTCACCGTCGGGCCCGTCGCCCACGGCGGGCACTTCGTCGCCCGGCACGAGGGCCGGGTCGTCTTCGTCCGGCACGCCCTGCCCGGCGAGGAGGTGCTCGCGCGACTCACCGAGCACGGCGAGGGGTCGCGGTTCTGGCGGGCCGACGCCGTCGAGGTCCTCACGCCGTCCCCCGACCGCGTGGAGCGGCGCTGCCCGGTGAGCGGTCCGGGGCTGTGCGGCGGCTGCGACTTCCAGCACGTGGCGCTCGACGCGCAGCGACGGCTCAAGGCGGACGTCGTCGCCGAGCAGCTGCGCCGGCTCGCCGGTCTCGAGCGGCCCGTCGTCGTCGAGGCCGTGCCCGGTGACGACGACGGCCTGGGCTGGCGCACGCGGGTGCGCTTCGCCGTCGACGCGCGCGGCACCGCGGGCCTGCGCAAGCACCGCTCGCACGAGCTCGTCGCGCTCGACGCCTGCCCGATCGCGACGGACGACGTCAACGCCGTCGGCGTCCCGCGCCGGCGCTGGCCGGGCAGCGAGGCCGTCGAGGTCGTCGCCCCGGCCGGCACCGGCGAGCGCCTCGTCGTCGTCGAGCCGGCCGGCGAGGCCGACCGCGAGCGGGGCGGGCGCCGCCCCGGCCGCGGGCC
>JBQGCR010000865.1:0-3843 GCA_052038585.1 Kineosporiaceae bacterium | reverse complement strand
CCTCCTGCGTCGTCGGCGGCGTCGTCGTCGTCCCGCGGGTCCGCGCCCACCACTGGCGGAACGTCTCCGCCGGCGGCGCGGCGACGTCCCGGGCGGCCGTCCACGCCGACATCGGCGGCGGGAGCGCGGAGATCCGGCCGTCCCGGGCGAGCAGCCGGCCGAGCGCGAGGCCCCTCTCGGCCGCGGCGAAGCGGCGCTCGTCGCTCATGACCCAGGCCGCGGCGCTCATCGCCGCCTGCTCGGCCGACGGCAGCCGGTGCCGGGCGCGCTCGCCCTCGACGTGCCGGGCGCGCAGGTGGACGAGCAGCGACGGGATGTCGATCTTCACCGGGCACGCGTCGAAGCAGGCCCCGCACAGCGACGACGCGTAGGGCAGGGTGTCCACGGCCCCGCCGTCCATCCCGGCGAGCTGCGGCGTGAGCACCGCGCCGATCGGCCCGGGGTAGACCGAGCCGTAGGCGTGCCCGCCGGTGCGCTCGTAGACCGGGCACACGTTCAGGCAGGCCGAGCACCGGATGCAGTGCAGCGCCGCCCGCCCCACCTCGTCGGCGAGGGCCGCGGTGCGCCCGTTGTCGAGCAGCACGAGGTGGAACTCCTGCGGCCCGTCGCCCGGCGTCACGCCGGTCCACATCGAGGTGTACGGGTTCATCCGCTCGCCCGTCGAGGAGCGCGGCAGCAGCTGGAGGAACACCTCGAGGTCGCGCCAGGTCGGCAGGAGCTTCTCGATCCCCATGACGGTGATCAGCGTCTGCGGCAGGGTCAGGCACATCCGGCCGTTGCCCTCGGACTCGACGACGGCGAGCGTGCCGGTCTCGGCGACGGCGAAGTTCGCCCCGCTCACCGCGACCCGCGCGCCGAGGAAGGTGCGGCGCAGGTGCGCCCGCGCGGCCATGGCGAGCACCCGGGGGGAGTCGGTGAGGCCCGGGTCGACGTCGGGCATGTGGTCGAGGAAGATCTGCCGGATCTCGGCCCGGTTGCGGTGGATCGCCGGCACGAGGATGTGCGAGGGCGTGTCGTCGGCGAGCTGGACGATGAGCTCGGCGAGGTCGGTCTCGACCGCCGCGATGCCGGCGTCCGCGAGGGCCTCGTTGAGCCCGATCTCGGCGGTGGCCATGGACTTGACCTTGACGACCTGGTCGACGGGGTCGTCGGGCCCGCCCGCCGCGCGGACGAGGTCGACGACGATCCGGTTCGCCTCGTCGGCGTCGCGCGCCCAGTGGACGTGCCCGCCCCGCGCCGTCACCTGCTCCTCGAGCTGGACGAGGAGCTCGGGCAGCCGTGCCATGACGTCGGCCTTGACCGCCGAGCCGCTGTCCCGCAACGCCTCCCAGTCGCCGAGCTCGGAGACGACGGCGAGGCGCTTGTCGCGGATCGTCGTCGTCGCGTGGGCGAGGTTGCGGCGCAGCTGGGGGTCGCGCAGCGCCCGGGACGCCGCGGCGGGGAAGGGGTCCTTGCCGAGGGTGCCGCGGTCGGTGGCCGTCGCGACGGCGGGCATCCCGAGGAACGTCGTCACAGCGCGGCCTCCCAGCCCTCGCCCGCGAGCACCTCGGCGAGGTGCACGGTCCGGGTGCCCACGCGCAACCGGGAGAGCCCGCCGCCGATGTGCATGAGGCACGAGCTGTCCCCGGCGGTGAGCACCTCCGCCCCGGTGCTCTGCACGTGGCGCATCTTGTCCGCGAGCATCGCGGTGCTCGTCCCGGCGTTCTTCACGGCGAAGGTGCCGCCGAAGCCGCAGCACTGCTCGGCGGCGGGCAGCTCGACGAGGTCGATCCCGCGCACCGCGCGCAGCAGCCGCAGCGGCTTGTCGCCGACCCGCAGCATCCGCAGCGAGTGGCACGTCGGGTGGTAGGTCACCCGGTGCGGGTAGTGGGCGCCGACGTCGGTGACACCCAGGACGTCGACGAGCAGCTCGCTCAGCTCGTACGTCCTCGCCGCGACGGCGGTCGCCCGGCCCGCGAGCGGTGCGTCCCCGCCACGGGTCGCGACGTCGGCGTGCTGGTGGCGCACCGACCCGACGCACGACCCGGACGGGGCGACGACGGCGTCGACGCCGCCCGCGAGCGCGTCCTCGAACACCTCGACGTGGTGGCGCACGACCGGCAGCGCCTCGCGACGGTAGCCGGTGTTGTCGTGCATCTGCCCGCAGCACGTCTGCGCCGCCGGGAACACGACCTCGTGCCCGAGCCGCTCGAGCAGGACCACCGTGGCCTGCGCCGCCCGGGGGAAGAGGGCGTCCGCGAGGCAGGTCGCGAAGACGGCGATGCGCATGCGTCGGACTCTATTGGTCGGACCATCGAATGGCTAGGGTGTCGTCGTGACGTCGTCCCCGTTGCTGCGTCCGGTCGAGCGGCCCCGGACGCACGAGGTGATCCTCGCCCAGGTCGAGGAGCTGCTCGGCTCCGGCCGGCTCGCCGTCGGCGACCGGCTTCCCGCGGAACGCGCGCTGGCCGATCAGCTCGGGGTGAGCCGGGCGTCGGTGCGCGAGGCCCTCACCGTGCTCCAGGCCCTCGGTGTCGTCGAGACGACCGGTGGCCAGGGCCGGGAGTCACGTGCCGTCGTCGTCTCCCGGCCCGGCGAGGCGCTCGGCACGGCGATGCGCTTCCACGTCGCGACCGGCGGGCTGCCGGTGGTCGACCTCGTCGAGACGCGGGTGCTCCTCGAGACGAGCACCGCGCGCCGCCTCGCGGCGGCCCCGGGCGACCTCGTGGAGGCGCAGGGCCTGCTCGAGGCGATGAAGGACCCGGCGCTGTCACCCCGCGACTTCCACCACCTCGACACCGGCTTCCACCTCGCGCTGGCGCAGGCGGCGGGCAACGCCGTCGTCACCGCCGTCATGGCCTCCCTGCGCGAGGCCGTCGAGGGCTACGTCCTCGCCGCGATCCCCGCGCTGCCGGACTGGGCCGCGACGGCGCGGGGGCTGCGGCGCCAGCACGCGGGCATCCTCGTCGCGGTGCGCTCGGGCGACGCCGACCGCGCCGCCGCCGCGGTCGAGCGGCACGTCAGGGGGTTCCACCGGCTGACCGGCTGAACACCCAGCCGCGCAGGAGGAGGAAGCGCGCGAGCGTCGCCAGGGCGTTGGCGACGACGAGGACGGCGAGCTCGACGAGGCGCGCCGGCGTCGTCGTCGCGGCGTGGAGGAGCCACAGGGCGCCGCTCGTCAGGGCCAGGCCGATGCCGAAGACGACCAGCCCCTGGAGGTGGTGGGTCCCCGCCCGCTGCGACCCGGTGACGCCGAACGTGAACCGCCGGTTCGCCGCGGTGTTCGCGACGGCCGTGACGAGCAGCGCGACGAGGTTGGCCGGCTGCGCCGACATCCCCGTGCGCAGGAGGGCGTAGAGCACGAGGTAGGCCAGCGTCGACGCGACACCGATCGCGGCGAACCGCACGAGCTGGCGCGTCAGGGTCGCCTCCGTGGTCCGGGCCGTGGGCTGCGAGCGGCCGAGCTGCGCCCGGACCTGCTCCAGCGGCAGGCTACCCGTCCACAGGGACCGGCCCACGCGGGCGACGCCCCGCAGGTCCGCGAGCGCCGTCGAGACGATGTCGACCCGGCTGTCGGGGTCGTCCACCCAGTCCACCGGCACCTCGTGGATGCGCAGCCCCGACCGCTCGGCGAGGACGAGCAGCTCGGTGTCGAAGAACCACCCGGTGTCCTCGACGAGCGGCAGGAGCGTGCGCGCGACGTCGGCCCGGACGGCCTTGAAGCCGCACTGGGCGTCGGAGAACCGCGCCGCGAGCGAGGTCCGCAGCAGGACGTTGTAGCAGCGCGAGATCACCTCCCGCTTCGCGCCGCGCACGACGCGCGAGCCGCGGGCCAGCCGGGTGCCGATGGCGACGTCGGAGTGG
>JBQGCR010000864.1:0-4341 GCA_052038585.1 Kineosporiaceae bacterium | reverse complement strand
CCGGCGCGGGCGGCGTCGGGCTTGTCGGCGTCGGTCACGGCCCTTACGGTAGCGGCAACCCACTTGACGTTGACGTCAAGGTCAATGGAGACCGGCGAGGAGCCCCATGTCGTTCGAGCTGTCCCCCGAGCACGAGGACTTCCGCAAGGTCGTCCGTGACTTCGCCGAGTCCGAGGTGGCGCCGCACGTCGAGAAGTGGGACGCCGCCGGGCACTTCCCCGTCGACGTCGTCCACGCCATGGGCGACCTCGGTCTCTTCGGGCTCACCGCTCCCGAGCAGTACGGCGGCGCGGCGGCCGACTTCACGAGCCTGTGCGTCGCGATCGAGGAGCTCGGCCGGGTCGACCAGTCGATCGGCATCACGCTGTCCGCCGGCGTCGGCCTCGGCATCAACCCGATCGCCACGTTCGGCACGGACGCGCAGAAGGAGCGGTGGCTGCCCGACCTCGTCGCCGGTCGGCGCCTCGCGGCGTTCGGCCTCACCGAGCCGGAGGCGGGGTCCGACGCGGGGGCCACCAGGACCCGCGCGCGCCTGGAGCCCGCCGCGTCCGGCGCGGGGCAGGAGTGGGTGGTCGACGGCGCCAAGTCCTTCATCACGAACTCGGGGACCGCGATCACGAGCCTCGTCACCGTCACCGCCCGCACGGGCACCCTCGAGGGCGGACGGGCCGAGATCAGCACCGTCGTCGTCCCGTCCGGCACGCCGGGCCTGACCGTCGAACCGGCCTACCGCAAGCTCGGCTGGCACATCTCCGACACCCACGGGCTGACCTTCGACGGGTGCCGCGTCCCCGAGGAGAACCTCCTCGGCACCCGCGGCCGGGGCTTCCACCAGTTCCTCGCGATCCTCGACGACGGACGCATCGCCATCTCGGCCCTCGCCCTCGGCCTCGCCCAGGCCTGCCTCGACCTGTGCCGGCAGCAGGCGGTCACCCGGGTCGCGTTCGGCCGGCCGATCGGGGCCAACCAGGGCGTGTCCTTCGCCATCTCCGACCTCGCCGTGGCCGTCGAGGCCGCGCGGCTGCTCACCTACAAGGCCGCCTGGCTCAAGGACGAGCACACCGCCGGCCGGCGCTCCCTCGCCGAGGTCAAGCAGGCCGCCGCGATCGCCAAGCTGCACACCTCGACCGCGGCCGTCGACGCGACCCGGGTCGCCACCCAGGTGTTCGGCGGCAACGGCTTCATGGAGGAGTACCCGGTCGCCCGCTTCTACCGGGACGCGAAGATCCTCGAGATCGGCGAGGGCACGAGCGAGGTCCAGCGCCTCGTCATCGCCCGGGGGCTGGGCCTGCCGGTCTCGTAGGACCCAGACCCGGACCCGACGTCGCCGTCCCCGCTCTCAGCGGGACCAGAGGTCGGTCCAGGCCACGCCGGCGTCGGCGAGCAGCTCGCGCAGCAGCGGCAGGCTGATCCCGACGACGTTGTGGTGGTCGCCCTCGATGGCCCGCACGAACGGCCCGCCCAGCCCGTCGACCGTGAACGCCCCCGCGACGGCGAGCGGCTCGCCCGTCGCGACGTAGGCGTCGACCTCGGCGTCGGTGACGTCGGCGAAGTGGACCGTCGTCGACGCGACCGCCCCGAGCGTGGCGCCCGAGCCGTCCTCCCGGCAGTCGACGACCCAGTGACCGGTGTGCAGGACCCCCGACCTCCCCCGCATCGCGCGCCAGCGGGCCGTCGCCTCGGCCGCGTCGGCCGGCTTGCCGTGGACCGCGCCGTCGAGCTCGAGGACGGAGTCGCAGCCGACCACGAGGGCGTCCTCGGGGACGTCGTCGAGGGAGGCGACCGCCTCCGCCTTGGCCTTGGCGAGCACGAGCGCCACGTCCTGGGCGTCCTCGACCCCGTACCGGGCGACGACGGCCGGCTCGTCGACCCCCGAGACGAGGACGACGGGCTCGACGCCGGCGGCGACGAGCGTCGCCCGGCGGGCGGGGGAGGCGGAGGCGAGGACGAGGGTCGGCACGCCCGCAGCCTACGGCGGGCATGCCGACGCGGCCCGTGGCGTGCGCCAGGGGCCGCGGACCGGCGGCTGGATCGGGTCGACGACGGTGCAGGACAGCGGGCGGGCGGGCCGGCTCAGTAGGGCGGCGGGCCCGGGTCCTCGTCCGGACCGTCGCCCGCCGGGTCGGGCGGGGGAGGCCAGACGCTCTCCCACAGCCCCGGCGGCACGCGACGCACCGCGCCCGTGGGCGACCGCCAGACGACGCACCCCGTCGACGGCTCGACCGTGGGTTCCCACCCGGTGTGCGTCTTGAGGTTGTGGTGGTGCACGCACAGCGGGACGAGGTTGTGGGTGCACGTCGACCCGCGGGGCCACGGGATGACGTGGTCGAGCTGGGCCCTGTGCGCGGCGCGGCCGCAGCCCGGCCAGCAGCAGCGGGGGTTGGCCACGACGACGAAGCGGCGCAGCGTGCGGGACGGCCGGTAGGGCGGCGTCCACGTCCGCTCCCCGAGGCGGATCAGCGTGCCCTCGTGGTCGACGCCGGCGCAGCGCACGGTCGCCTTTCGCGCGAGGTCGCGGACGAGGTCGGCCGGGACCGGGCCGAAGCCCTGCAGGTCACCGGGCGCCGAGCACTCCCCGACGAGGCTGTCCAGCGGGATGGTGACGACGACGTCCGGCCGGACGAAGGACGACCCGGGGTACATGTCGAGGCCGCTCGCAGCGTGGCCCGCCCAGGACTCCAGGCTCTCCACCGGGTGGTGCCCCTCGGCGCGGAGGGCGTCGAGCGTCGCCTTGACCATGGCGAGGATGACGGCGTCGCCGTCGATGCTCAGGCGGGCCATCCCGTCGCGGAGGTTCTTGAGCTGGACGCAGGCGGACGGCCGCGGCCGTTCCGGCTTCTGCTCGCCGTCCGGGAGCAGGGCGCGCACCCGCCGCTCGAGCTGCTCCTCGAAGCGCTCCGGCGGCAGGTGGCTCACGTCGTCGGTGAAGGGACGCACCGGCACGGGCCGGCCGCGGCGCTCGTCGGGCTCGGGGTCGGGCAGGCCGCAGAGGACGGCGTCCATCCGGCGCCGGCCGCGGTCGTCGAGCCGGCCGACCCACCTCAGCGCGTCGTCCACCTTGACGTGGTCGACCTCGCCCCGGCGGTGCCGGGCCTCGAAGAGGGGCAGCTGCTCGGCCAGGTCGGTCGCCCGGTGCAGGCGCCGCCACACCGACGTCGGGCCCATGCCGGCGCGGGTGGCGAGGTCGTTGACGGCGCCGGAGCGGGCCCAGCCGACCCGGGTCTCGAGCCACTCGGCCGGGGACATGCGGTCCTCGGACTCCTCCGGCGAGGAGTCGTCCGAGGTGCCCGGCGGCGGGGTGTCGTCGGCCCGGGCCTCGTCCTCGGCCTGCTGCACGGCGAGGCACGTGAGGTGGCCTGCCGCCCACGACGCCCAGGCCGAGAGCCGCTGCACCGTACCGAAGAGCTCGGCGAGCTCCGTCGGCCCGAGCGTCTCGGCCTGCCGGCGCCACGCGTCGTCGTCCGGGGTCTCGACGACGCCGGCGAGGACGTCCGAGAGCAGGGCGGTCAGGTCGACGTCGGCCATCGTCGTCGTCCTCCCTCCCGGCGGTCGTCCGCGACGCCGTGCGGCGTGCGATGGCGGGACCGTACGGCGGCGGGGAGCCGCTCGATCGCGTCCAGGCGCCCGGCTGTGGACGACGGACGGGACGAACCGGGCTGTGGAGGGCGAGTCGCGGCCGCGGGTACGGTGAGTCGATGAGCGCTGCGGTGTGGGTCGTCGCCGGGGCGCCGGGAGCGGGGAAGTCGACGGTCGGCGCCCTCCTCGCGCGGCTCGTGTCCCCGCCGGCCGCGGTGCTCGACAAGGACACGCTCTACCGCTCGTTCGCGACCCAGGTGCTCTCCGAGGCCGGCCGCCCGACGGGGGAGCGCGAGGGGCCCTGGTACGACGAGCACGTCAAGGTGCACGAGTACGGCGGGATGACGGCCGCTGCCGCGCAGATCCGCCGCGCCGGGTGCCCGGTGGTCCTCGTCGCGCCGTTCACGCAGCAGATCCGCGACCCCGAGGTGTGGCGGCGGTGGTGCGTCGACCTCGGCGGCGATCCCGTCCGGCTCGTGTGGGTGCGGCTGGCCCCGGGGGCGCTGCACGACCGCCTCGCCCGCCGCGGCCGGGTCGAGGACGCCGGCAAGCTCGCCGACTTCGACGCCTTCGCCGCCCGCATGCGCAGCGACGAGCCGCCGCCGGTGCCGCACGTCGTCGTCGACACGTCCGGGCCGCGGGCGCACCTGCGCGGGCTCGTCCGGGCGGCGGTGCGCAGGGCGACGACGACGACGGCGGCTGCGGCCGCTCGGCCGCCGGCCGCGGGTGGGGGGACCCTGGGCGCGGCGTCCGGCGCGGCGTCCG
>JBQGCR010000863.1:0-2429 GCA_052038585.1 Kineosporiaceae bacterium | reverse complement strand
CCGAGGAACTCACCCGTGAAATCCCGAACGTCTCCGAGGAGTCCCTGACCAACCTCGACGAGAACGGCGTGATCCGCGTGGGCGCGGACGTCGAGGCCGGCGACATCCTGGTCGGCAAGGTCACGCCCAAGGGTGAGACCGAGCTGACGCCGGAGGAGCGCCTGCTCCGTGCGATCTTCGGTGAGAAGGCCCGCGAGGTGCGCGACACCTCGCTCAAGGTCCCTCACGGTGAGACCGGCACGGTCATCGCGGTCAAGGTCTTCGACAAGGACGACGGCGACGAGCTGCCCCCGGGCGTCAACCAGCTCGTGCGCGTCTACGTCGCCAACAAGCGCAAGATCACCGACGGCGACAAGCTCGCCGGCCGCCACGGCAACAAGGGCGTCATCTCCAAGATCCTCCCGGTCGAGGACATGCCCTTCCTCGAGGACGGCACGCCGGTCGACGTCGTGCTCAACCCGCTCGGTGTCCCCGGTCGAATGAACATCGGCCAGATCCTCGAGCTGCACCTGGGCTGGGCCGCGAGCCGAGGCTGGGAGATCGAGGGCAACCCCGAGTGGGCCGAGCTCATCCCCGCCGACGCCCGCGCCGCCGAGCCGGGCACCCGCGTCGCCTCGCCGGTGTTCGACGGTGTCCGCGAGAACGAGATCGTCGGTCTGCTCGACAGCACCCGCAAGACCCGCGACGACGTGCGCCTCATCGACGGCTCCGGCAAGACGCAGCTCTTCGACGGCCGCTCCGGCGAGCCGTACCCGGACCCGGTGTCGGTCGGCTACATGTACATCCTCAAGCTGCACCACCTCGTGGACGACAAGATCCACGCGCGCAGCACGGGTCCGTACTCGATGATCACCCAGCAGCCGCTCGGCGGTAAGGCCCAGTTCGGTGGCCAGCGCTTCGGTGAGATGGAGGTGTGGGCGCTCGAGGCCTACGGCGCCGCCTACGCGCTGCAGGAGCTCCTCACGATCAAGTCCGACGACGTCAACGGTCGCGTCAAGGTCTACGAGGCGATCGTCAAGGGCGACAACATCCCCGAGCCCGGCATCCCCGAGTCCTTCAAGGTGCTCATCAAGGAGATGCAGAGCCTCTGCCTCAACGTCGAGGTCCTGTCCAGCGACGGCCAGGCCATCGAGATGCGTGAGGCCGAGGACGACGTCTTCCGCGCTGCGGAGGAGCTCGGCATCGACCTGTCCCGCCGCGAGCCCAGTTCGGTCGAAGAGGTCTGATCCGTATGCCGTGCGCTCCCGGAACGCACACCGCGCTCGGCGAGCGCACGGCATACGCAGCCCGCTTCCGACCCACATTCGAACTTTTTTAGAGACACGAGAGAAGGAACCACGTGCTCGACGTCAACTTCTTCGACGAACTGCGCATTGGCCTCGCCACCGCTGACTCCATCCGCGAGTGGAGCCACGGCGAGGTGAAGAAGCCCGAGACCATCAACTACCGCACCCTCAAGCCCGAGAAGGACGGCCTCTTCTGCGAGAAGATCTTCGGCCCGACCCGGGACTGGGAGTGCGCCTGCGGCAAGTACAAGCGGGTCCGCTTCAAGGGCATCATCTGTGAGCGCTGCGGCGTCGAGGTGACCCGTGCGGCCGTCCGTCGTGAGCGGATGGGCCACATCGAGCTCGCCGCCCCCGTCACCCACATCTGGTACTTCAAGGGCGTCCCGTCGCGCCTGGGCTACCTGCTCGACCTCGCGCCGAAGGACCTCGAGAAGGTCATCTACTTCGCCGCCTACATGATCACGAGCGTCGACGAGGACCAGCGTCACGCCGACCTGCCCTCGCTCGAGGCGCAGATCGAGGTCGAGAAGAAGGAGCTCGAGAACCGTCGCGACGCCGACGTCGAGACCCGCGCCAAGCGGCTCGAGGACGACATCGCCGCGCTCGAGGCCGAGGGCGCCAAGTCCGACGCCAAGCGCAAGGTCCGCGACTCCGCCGAGCGCGAGATGAACCAGATCCGCAAGCGCGCGGACGCCCAGGTCGAGCGTCTCGCCCAGGTCTGGGACCGGTTCAAGAACCTCAAGGTCCAGGACCTCGAGGGCGACGAGATCCTCTACCGCGAGATGCGTGACCGCTTCGGTCTCTACTTCGAGGGCGGCATGGGCGCCGCGGCGATCCAGAAGCGCCTCGAGTCCTTCGACCTCGACGCCGAGGCCGAGCTCCTGCGCGAGATCATCGCCACCGGCAAGGGCCAGAAGAAGACCCGTGCGCTCAAGCGCCTCAAGGTCGTCTCCGCGTTCATGACGACGACCAACAAGCCGGCCGGCATGGTCCTCGACGCCGTCCCGGTCATCCCGCCGGACCTGCGCCCGATGGTGCAGCTCGACGGTGGCCGCTTCGCGACGTCGGACCTCAACGACCTCTACCGCCGCGTCATCAACCGCAACAACCGCCTCAAGCGACTGCTCGACCTCGGCGCGCCCG
>JBQGCR010000862.1:0-4460 GCA_052038585.1 Kineosporiaceae bacterium | reverse complement strand
CCGGCCGCGCCCGCGGCGCGCGCGGCGGCCCGCTCGACGGCGACGAGGGCGTCGAGCAGGACCTCAGACGGCGAAGAAGACAGTCTCGCCCTCCCCCTGGAGCCGGACGTCGAACCGGTACGTGCCGTCCCCGGCGGGGACCGCGACCAGCGTAGGCCGCCGGTGCGCCGGGACGGCGGCGAGCACGGGGTCGTCGTCGTGCGCGTCCTCGGGCAGGTAGACGCGGGTGACGACCCGGTCGAGCAGGCCGCGGGCGAGGACGGAGACGGCCAGGTGCGGCGCCTGCGTCGTCCCGCCCGGCCCGGGCACCGGCCGGGGCCGGGGCGTCGTCAGGGTGAACCGGCCGCCGTCGACCGTCTGGGAGCGGGTGAACCGCCGGCCCGCGACGTCGGGGGCGTACTGCCACGTCTCGACGAGGGCGTCCGGGACCGGTTGCCCCGCACCGTCGTACACCGTCCCGGTGATCGTCACGGAGCCGGGCGTGCCCGGGGCGACGGCGTGCTCGCCGCCCTGCCACGCGAGCCCGATCGCGAGGTACGGGCCGACCGTCTGGGACGCGGTGAGCCGGGCCCGCCGGCCGTCAGGCGTCGCCATCGGGGTCCTCGCCCTCGAAGAAGGTCGCGTCCCGGCCGCGCAGGACGACGTCGAACCGGAACGCGAGCGCCCACTCCGGCGTCGTCGCGTCGTGGTCGTAGGCGCTGACCATGCTCGCCCGGCCCCGCTCGTCCGGCACCGAGCAGAAGATCGGGTCGAGGGGCAGCAGCGGGTCGTCCGGGAAGTACATCTGGGTGACCAGGCGCTGGGTGAACGCCTGCCCGAAGAGGGAGACGTGGATGTGCGCGGGCCGCCACGCGTTGTGGTGGTTGCGCCACGGGTACGCGCCGGGCCTGATCGTCGTGAAGGAGTAGCGGCCCAGGGCGTCGGTGAGCACCCGGCCCACGCCCGCGAAGTGCGGGTCGAGCGGGGCCGGCCACGTGTCCCGCTCGTGCCGGTAGCGTCCGGCGGCGTTCGCCTGCCACACCTCGACGAGGGTGTCCGGGACGGCGCGCCCGTCGCTGTCGCGGACCTCGCCGTGGACGACGATCCGCTGGCCGAGCGCCTCGCCTCCGCCCCAGCGGGTGAGGTCGGCGTCGAGCGTGGTGACCGGGGTGTCGCCCAGCACCGGCCCGGTCGTCTCGGTGAGCGTGTGCGGCAGGAGCACGAGGTCCTCGCGCGGGTGGCGCAGGCGGGTCGAGACGTAGCCGGGTGAGTCCAGCGGCGGGTGGACGCCCGGGCCGGGCCGCTCGTAGGGGCCGCCCTGCGCGGCCGGGGCGGACGTCGTCGTCATGCGCCCCACGCTAGGGACGGCGTCCGTGCCCTCCCAACGCGGTGCTTCCGGTCAGCGGAAGCGCCGGCGGGCAGGGCTCAAGACGGGCCCGGCGGCTGCCGAGACAGGATCGCCCCCTTGCAACCCCCGAGGACGGACGGAACAGATGTCGGCAGCGAACTTGGACGACGTCCTGACGCGCCTGCGCGCCAAGTACGTCGGCAACGACATGGCCCTGCGGCCGGTGTGCACCCGGCTCCTCCTGCGGACGGGGGTGAACCTCCAGTCTCCGCGTCCCGACCAGGTTCGCGACGGCGCCGTCGTCGCGAAGGTCGTCGCCGAGCTCTCGTCGATGGGCATCGCGCTGTGACCGCGCGCCGAGACACCGGCGCGCTCCCCGCCCCCACCGACACGTCACCCGACACCCCGAACGTCCCGGCGCCGCGCGCGCCGGGGTCAGAGCAGGAGACGCCGATGTCCGCACCCACGACCAGCCCGGCCCTCGCGCGGGCGCACACGACGGGACCGGCGGCGGACGCCGTCGCCGCGGTCGTCGCCGAGCTGCGCCGTGGCCTCGACGGCCGCACCGCCGCCGTCGTCTGCTGGTTCGCCTCCAGCGCCTACGACCCGGCCGACCTCGCCGGTCCGCTCGCCGGCGCCTTCCCCGAGGCGCAGGTGCTCGGCTGCTCGACCGCCGGCGAGTTCACCGACGCCGCGACGGGCACGGGCGGGCTGTCCGCCATCGCGCTGCCGACCGACGTCGTCACGCGCGTCCACGCCGGGCTCGGTGACCTGTCCGGTGGTGTCGTCGAGGGCACGGACGACGCCGTCGCCGCCGTCCAGGCGGGCTTCGGCACGCCGCTGCGCGACCTCGACGCGACGAACCACCTCGGCCTCGTCCTCATCGACGGCATGCACGCCGCCGAGGAGGCCGTGAACTCCCGGCTCGGCGACGCCGCGCCGCTGCTCGGCGTCGTCGGCGGCTCCGCCGGGGACGACCTCGCGTTCTCCGCGACGTGGGTCGCGCTCGGCGGCGAGGTCTCGTGGAACGGCGTCGTCTTCGCCGTCGCCGAGGTGGCCGTGCCGTTCCACGTCGTCAAGACGTGCTCGTTCGTCCCGTCGGGCCGGACGCTGCGGATCACGAAGGCGAACACCGCGACCCGCACGGTCGTCGAGTTCGACGGCGTCCCGGCGGTGCAGGCCTACGCGGCGGCGCTCGGGACGACGGCGGACCAGGTGGACTCCTCGCTCTTCATGTCCCACCCGGTCGGCATGATGTTCGACGGCGAGCCGTGGATCCGCTCGCCCCAGACCGTCACGGACGAGGGGCTGCGGTTCTACGCCGAGATCCTCGAGGGCACCGAGGTCGAGATCATGGACTCGACCGACCTCGTCGGCGACACCGCCGCGGCCGTGCGGGACGCGGTGGCCGCGGTCGGCGGGCACGCGAGCGGCGCGCTGATGTTCAACTGCATCCTGCGCCGGCTCGAGCTCGACGCCAAGGACGCCGGGCAGGCGTTCGTCGAGGCCTTCGACGGCGTCCCGACGTGCGGGTTCCACACCTACGGCGAGACCTACCTCGGCCACGTCAACCAGACGCTGACGGGCGTCGTCTTCGGCTGACGCCCCCGGGCACGACGGCCGCCCCCCGGGCTCGGGGGGCGGCTGTCGTCGTCACTGCGGCAGGAGGCGCTTGAGCACCTTCCCGGTCGGGGTGCGCGGCAGCTCCTCGACGAAGCGGACCTCCCGGGGCACGGCGTAGCGGGCGAGGTTCTCGCGCACGTGCTCGCGGACGCGCGCCGGCGTGAGCTCGGCGGTGCCGCTCGGGACGACGAACGCGACGAGCCGCTGGCCCATCTCGGGGTCCGGCCGGCCGACGACGGCCACCTCGAGGACGCCCGGCAGCCGCTCGATCGCGTCCTCCACCTCGAGCGGGTAGACCTTCTCGGCGCCGCTGATGACGAGGTCGTCGTCGCGGCCGACGACCATGAGCCGGCCCGCGGCGTCGAGGTACCCGCGGTCGCCCGTCGCGAGCAGGCCGTGGGCGCGGGGCCGGTCGGTGCCGTCGGTGTAGCCCTCGAACTCCAGGTGGTTGCCGACGTAGACCGACCCGACGGTGCCGGGCGCCACCGGGTCCCCGGCCTCGTCGAGCACGAGGAGCGCGGTGCCGAGCGGGGGCCGGCCGGCCGTGCCGGGCGCCTCGCGGAGGTCCTGCGGCGAGGCGATCGTCGCCCACGAGTTCTCCGTGGAGCCGTAGAAGTTGTGGACGGTGTCGCCGAAGAAGTCGAGCATCCGGCGCGAGGCCTGCGGGGTCAGGGCCGAGCCGCTCGTCGCGACGACGCGCAGCGACGAGAGGTTGTACCGGCCGCGGACCGCCGGCTCGAGGGCGACGACCCGGTCGAAGATCACCGGGACGCCGACGAGGGCGGTGCAGCGCTCGCGGGAGACGGCGGCGAGCAGCGTCTCCGGGTCCGGGCGCCGGCGCAGGACGACGGTCGCGCAGAGGGCGGGGGCGAGCTGGAGGATGCCCAGCCCCCATGCGTGGAACAGCGGCGGGGCGATGAGGATCCGGTCGAACCGGCGCAGGGGGAGCCGGGAGAGCATCGCGGCGGCCGGTGCCAGGCTGCGCGGCGCGGGGCGGCGGGCGCCCTTCGGCGTCCCTGTCGTCCCGCTCGTGAGGACGACGATGGAGCCGCGCCGCCGGGGCGGAGCCGGCTGCGGGGCGGGGCGGGAGGCGAGGTCGTCGAGCGTCGGCAGCCCGAGGGGCCGGGCGTCGGCCTCCGGTCGGCGGGTGAGGACCACCTGGAGGCCGGGCGGGCGGTCCGCGAGGAGGTGGACGAGCTCGGGGTCGGCGACGACGAGGCCGGGCGACTCGTGCTTGAGCACCTCGCCCGCCTGGACCGGCGAGAGGAACGTCGACAGGAGCAGCGCGTCCGCCCCGAGCCGGGAGACCGCGACGAGGCTCTCGACGAAGTCGACGCTGTTGTGCGCGAGCAGCCCCACCGGCGTCGTCTCGTCGGCCCCGAGGGCCGCCAGGCCCGCGGCGAGGCCGCGGACCCGGCGGTCCACGACGGCGTCCGTCCGGGAGGCCCGCTCGGCGAGGAGCGCCACCTGGTCCGGGGCCGAGGCCGCCGCGGCGGCGTAGGCCCCTGCC
>JBQGCR010000861.1:0-12616 GCA_052038585.1 Kineosporiaceae bacterium | reverse complement strand
GCAGGACGCGGCCGCGAGGCGCTGGCGCTCGCCGCCACGGTCGACCGCGCGGGTCTGGACGACCTCGCCCGCCAGCTGCTCGACCTCGCGGTGGCCGCCGCGCACGAGGCGGCCGGCGACCTCGACCGGGCCCGCCGGGCGTACGAGGCGCTGCTCCACGACCGCCGGCGCACGCGCTTCGTGCTCGCCGAGGCGGCCGCCCGGCTCGCCGGGCTGCGCGCGGACGACGACCCGCAGGCCGCGCTCGACCTGCTCGACCTGCTCGAGGGCTGGCTCGACACCGACGGCGAGCGCCCGCGGGAGCGCTTCTGGCGGCGGCTCGCGCGGGCCCGGGTCCGGGCCGCCCTCGGCCGCCCGCACGAGGGCGCCCGGGCGGCGGCCACCGCCACCGGCCTGGCCGGGGCGTGCGGCAGCCGCGCGCTCGCCGCCCCCGCCGAGGGCCTGCGGGCCGCGCTCGAGGGGCAGGCCAGGCCCGCCCTCGCCGGCTAGGGGACCGGGCTAGAAGAGCGGGCTCTCCCCCGCCCCGACGAGCTCGCCGGTCGCGGGGTCCACGACGCCGTGCAGCGACTCCAGCGGGACCGGCTCGACGAGCGTCGGTCCGTTGTTCGAGACCGCGTTGACCCGGGTGGAGACCGGCTCGGCGACGACGAGGCCGGGCGGCGGCGGGGCGAGCAGGGGACGGACGCCGTCGGCGTCGTCGAGGTCCGGGTCGAGCCAGGCGGCCCAGCGGTCCCGGGTCAGCGCGAGCGGCATCCGGTCGTGGACGACGTCGAGGCCGGCCACCGCGTCGACGGTGACGATGGCGAACGTCGTCAGCCATGCCTGCGGGTCGTCGGCGTGGGTGGCCGGGTTGCGCCAGAACTCGTAGACGCCGCCGAAGGCGATCTGCTCGCCGTCGACGGGGTGCATGTAGAAGGGCTGCTTGCGCGGCTTGCCCTTGGCGTCGGTCTCGGTCGGGCTCTTCTGCCACTCGTACCAGCCGTCCGCCGGGACGAGGCAGCGCCGGGCGAGCGCGGCCCGGCGGAACGCCGGCTTCTCGAGCAGCGTGTCGGCGCGGGCGTTGATCATCCGGTTGCCGATCGAGCGCTCCTTCGCCCACGACGGCACGAGGCCCCACGTGAGCAGCCGCAGCCAGCGCACGGGGTCGGCGGGGCCGTCGTCGTCACCGGCCTCCTCGAGGGCCGCGGCGACCACCTGGTCGGCGGCGCCGACCCGGGGCCGGCGCTCGAGGACGACCGGGACCTGCTTGGTCGGGGCGACGTTCCAGTCCGGCGCCCAGGCGTCGGGCGCCGTCGGGTCCTCGCCCGGTCCGTCGCCCTCGACGGCGTCCACCTCGAACTCCTCGACGAGGTCCTCCGGGCTCCGGCTCGCCGCATACCGTCCGCACACGTGCCACACCCTGCCATGCCGGACCGCGCCGCGGCAGGGCGGCGTGACGCGGCGCGTCAGGTGGTAGAGATCGCCGTCATTGGGTAGTCACTGTCCATGACGCTCGTACGCCGACTCGCCAGGCCCCTGCTCGCCGCCCCCTTCGTCGCCCACGGCGTCGACGGCTTCCGCCACCCGGGGCCCTACGTCGACGAGGCCCGGCCCGTCGCGGCCCAGGTGGCCAAGGTGGCGTCGCCGCTCGGCCTGCCGGAGGACCCCGAGGTGCTCGTGCGCGTCCACGGCGCCGCGATGGCCGGCTCCGCGGCGCTGCTCGCGCTCGGCCGGTTCCCGCGCCTGGCCGGCACGGTGCTCGCCGTCACCGGCGCCCTGACCCTGGCGTCGCACCACCGGTTCTGGGAGGAGAAGGACCCCGAGCGCCGCCGCGAGCAGCGCCAGTCCTTCGTCTCCCAGCTCGGCCTGCTCGGCGGCGCGCTCCTCGCGGCCGTCGACACCCAGGGCCGCCCCGGGCTGGCCTACCGCTCGCGGACCGCCGCCCGCTCGGCCGAGCGCACCGCCAAGCGCGCCCGCAAGGACGCGCGGCACGCCACCCGGCTCGCCAAGGCCGAGGCCCGGTCCGAGGCGCGCCGCTTCGCGCTCAAGGCCCAGGACGTCCTGCCCGGCTGACCCCGGCTCCTGCGCACGGTTCCTGCGCACGGCCCGGCCGCGGTGAGCGGTCGGGCCGGCCGCCGTTACCCTCAATCACCATGACGTCGCCGACCTGGACCGCCCCGACAGCCTCAGCGCCGGTCGACGCGACCGTCGCCCTGCCGGGCTCCAAGTCGCTGACCAACCGCTACCTCGTCATCGCCGCGCTCGCCGGGGAGCCGTCCCGGCTGCGCTCGCCGCTGCGGTCCCGCGACACGCTGCTCATGGCGCAGGCGCTGCGCTCGCTCGGCGTCGGCGTCGAGGACGTCCCGGGCGCGGGCTCCTTCGGCGACGACTGGGTCGTCACGCCGGCGCCGCTGCGCGGCGGGACGTCCGTCGACTGCGGGCTCGCCGGCACGATCATGCGCTTCCTGCCCCCCGTCGCGGCGCTCGCCGACGGGCCGGTCGCCTTCGACGGTGACCCGCACGCGCGGCGCCGCCCGATGGCGCCCGTCGTCGAGGCGCTCCGGGCGCTCGACGTGCGGGTCGACGACGACGGCCGCGGCACGCTGCCGTTCGTCGTCCACGGCACGGGGTCCGTCCGCGGCGGGACCGTGCGGATCGACGCCTCGTCGTCGTCGCAGTTCGTCTCCGCGCTCCTGCTCGCCGGCGCCCGCTTCGCCGAGGGCGTCACCGTCGAGCACGTCGGGCCGCCGGTGCCCAGCCAGCCGCACGTCGTCATGACGGTCGAGGCGCTGCGCGACGTCGGCGTCGTCGTCGACGACGCCGAGCCGGACGTGTGGCGGGTCGAGCCGGGACCGATCGGCGCGCTCGACGTCCAGGTGGAGCCCGACCTGTCCAACGCCGCCCCGTTCCTCGCCGCCGCGGCCGCGACGGGCGGCCGGGTCACCGTCCCCGGCTGGCCGCAGTGGACGACGCAGGCCGGCGACGCGCTCCGCGACCTGCTCGACAGCATGGGCGCCGACGTCTCGCTCGACCGGCACGGGCTGACCGTGCGCGGCACCGGTGACCTCTACGGCATCGACGCCGACCTCCACGACGCCGCCGAGCTCACCCCGGTCGTCGCCGCGCTGTGCGCGCTCGCGTCGTCCCCCTCGCACCTGCACGGCATCGCGCACATCCGCGGGCACGAGACCGACCGGCTCGCGGCCCTCGCGACCGAGCTCAACGCCCTCGGCGGCGACGTCCGGGAGACCGAGGACGGCCTCGTCATCACCCCGGCGCCGCTGCACGGCGGGGTCTTCGCCACGTACGAGGACCACCGGATCGCCACCGCCGGCGCCGTCCTCGGGCTCGCCGTCCCCGGCGTGCTCGTCGAGGACGTCGAGACGACGGCCAAGACGCTGCCCGGCTTCGCCGGCCTGTGGGAGCGGATGCTCGCCGGGGACGCGTCGGCGGACGGACCGGCGTGACGACGTCGTGACGACGAGCCCGTGACGCCGCCGCGCCGCCGCCGCGACCTCGACGAGTCCGACGTCCGGGTCCGGCCCAACCCCCGCGGCTCACGGCCGCGCTCGAAGGACCGGCCGCGCCACGAAGAGGCCGTCCCGGCGCAGGTGCTGACCGTCGACCGCGGCCGGTACACGTGCCTGCTCGGCGGGTTCGCCGCCGGCGGGACGGACGGGGCGGACGACGTCGTCGTCACGGCGATGAAGGCCCGCGAGCTCGGCCGCAAGGGGGTCGTCGTCGGCGACCGGGTCGCGCTCGTCGGCGACGTCTCCGGCGCCGCCGGGAGCCTGGCCCGCGTCGTGCGGGTCGAGCCGCGCACCTCGCTCCTGCGGCGCAGCGCCGACGACGTCGACCCCGTCGAGCGCGCGATCGTCGCGAACGCCGACGCCCTCGCCGTCGTCACCGCCCTGGCCGACCCCGAGCCCCGCGGCCGGATGGTCGACCGGTGCCTCGTCGCGGCGTACGACGCCGGGATGGACGCGCTCCTCGTGCTCACCAAGGCCGACCTGCGGGCGCCGGAGGAGTTCCTCGCCGCGTACGCCCCGCTCGACGTCACGGCGGTCGTCACCTCGCGCACCGACGGCGGCGTCCGCGGGCTCGACGCGGTCGCCGAGGCGCTCGCCGGCCGGGTCACCGTGCTCGTCGGGCACTCCGGGGTCGGCAAGTCGACCCTCGTCAACGCGCTCGTGCCCGGGGCCGACCGGGCCACGGGCCACGTCAACGACGTCACCGGGCGCGGGCGGCACACCTCGACGTCCGCCGTCGCGCTGCGCCTGCCGGGCGGCGGCTGGGTCGTCGACACCCCGGGCGTGCGCTCGTTCGGGCTCGCCCACGTCGACCCCGACCGGATCGTCCACCACTTCCCCGACCTCGCCGCGGGCACCGGCGAGTGCCCCCGGGGCTGCAGCCACGACGAACCCGAGTGCGGGCTCGACGCCTTCGTCGCCTCCGGCGGGGCCGGGCCGGCCGGGCCCGCCCGCCTGGAGTCGCTGCGCCGGCTGCTGCGCTCGCGGGCCGGCGGGTCCGACCACGACGGCGGCGAGGCGGGCGAGCAGGCGCGCCCCTAGGGCCGCCGCATGGGCCGCCGCATGGCCGCAGGCCCGTCGGGAACGGCTACGCCATGAGTTCCGTCCTCACCGGAGTCGGGTCCAACCTCTCGCGGCTGCGCGAGCGGGTCGCCACCGCGCGCGCCGAGCGGTCCGGCCGCGGCACCGAGGCCGACCCCGTGGAGGTGCACGTCGACCCGGGCTCGGTGGTCCCCGACGGCTACCGCGCGACGTCGGAGTACGCCTGGCGCTTCCTCGTCATGGTCGGGGCGGTCGCCGTCGTCCTCTGGGTCGCGACGAAGATCAGCCTGGTCGTCATCGCCGTCCTCGTCGCCGTCCTCGTCGCGGCGCTGCTCAGCCCGCTCAACATCGTCCTGCGCCGGGCCGGGATGTCCCGCGGCGCCGCCGCGGCGACCGCCTTCCTCGGCGGCATCGCCGTCATCGCGGCGCTCGGCTGGTTCATCACCGCCCAGCTCGTCGCCGGCTTCGGCGACCTCCAGGACGCCGTGACGTCCGCCGTCGACGACCTCACGACGTGGGTGCAGGACGGCCCGCTCAACGCCGGCATCGACATCGCGACGCTGCGCCAGGAGGCGCTCGACCTCGTCGAGTCCAACCGCCAGGAGATCACGAGCCGGGCGCTCGGCATCCTGTCGGCCGTGAGCCAGTTCTTCGCCGGGCTCGCGCTGACGCTCTTCACGGCGTTCTTCCTGCTCTACGACGGCCGCCGGATCTGGCTGTGGAGCCTGCGGCTCCTGCCGCGCCACCTGCGCGCCGACGCCGACGCCGCCGCGACCCACGGCTGGGCCACGCTCGTCGGCTACGTCCGCGGCACGTGCATCGTCGCCTTCGTCGACGCGCTGTTCATCGGGATCGGCCTCGTCGTCCTCGACGTCCCGCTCGCGGTCCCGCTCGCCGTCCTCGTCTTCCTCGGCGCGTTCGTCCCGCTCGTCGGCGCGACGGTCACGGGCGCGCTGGCCTGCCTCGTCGCCCTCGCGACGAACGGCGTCGTCACCGCACTGCTCGTGCTCGTCGTCATCCTCGTCGTCCAGCAGGTCGAGGGGAACGTGCTCCAGCCGTTCCTGCTCGGCAAGCTCGTCGCCCTGCACCCGCTCGCGATCGTCCTCGCCGTCGCCGCGGGGTCGCTCATCGCCGGGATCAGCGGCGCCGTCTTCTCCGTGCCGCTCGTCGCCGTCGTCAACGCCGTCGGCTCGACGCTCGCCGAGCGGACGCGGGCGCGCCGGGCGGGCAAGGAGCCGCCGCCGCTGTCCGCCTCCGCGGCCGGCACGGGCTCGGTCGAGGAGCGCGGTGAGCAGGACCGCGTCGTCGAGCTGCCTCCTCAGGAGGAGGCGTCGACCGTCCCGCCGCTGCGCCAGTAGACGCCGGCCGACCGGTCGAGGAACCCGTCCTCGACGAGGTAGCGCCGCAGCGCCGCGACGTCGTCGTGGTACGCGCGCAGCATCCGGTTGACCTCGACCTCCTCGTAGCGCTGCCCCGGCTCGAAGAGCTGGGCGAGCAGGTCGAGGACGACCAGGCGCTTGCTGTGCCGGGACGGGATCCCCCGCAGCCGGCCCTGGCCGTCGAGGAAGGCGCGCAGCACGGCGTCCCGGTGCACGAGGGCGTCGGCGAGGCTCACGCGGTCCACGCCGACGAGGGTACGACGGCGACGACCATGCCCGCCGTCAGTCGTCCGAGGCGGGCTGCGTGTTGGCGATCACGCTCTCCCAGACCGCCCGCGCGCCGGTGTCGCCCGTGACGACCGTCCAGCCGGTCGCCGCGAGCGCGGCGACCGTGACGAGCACGACCGAGACGGTCATGAGCACCCCGCCGCGGGTCGTGGCGTACCAGACGACGACCGACGCGACGAGCAGCGCCAGGGCGAACAGCGGCAGGACGTCGCCGTACTCGGCGTGCTCGGCCGCGATCTCCCCACCGAGCCGGCCCTGGAGCTTCTCGCCCGACTCCTTCGCCGCGAAGGCGAGGAGGAAGACGACGAAGTTCGCCGGGATGACCCAGCGGGCCAGGTGCCGCCAGGGCGCCCACGCCGCGACGACGACGGAGACCACCGACATGAGCGGGAGGAGGACGACGACGCCGTGGACGACGAGTGGGTGGACCGGGAGCCCCGAGATCGTGTCGAACATGGCAGCACGCTAGTGGCTGAAGGCTCAACCAGGGCATAGGACGTCCGGACAGGGCCGCTCGGGCAGGTGATCGACGCGCGCGGTAGCGTCGCGGGCCATGAGCGGCTACAGCGACGACCTGCGCCTCGCCCACGTCATCGCCGACCAGGTGGACGCGCTGACCATGAGCCGCTTCCAGGCCGCCGACCTTGTCGTCGAGACCAAGCCGGACCTCACGCCGGTCTCGGACGCCGACCGCGCCGCCGAGGAGCTCGTCCGGTCCCAGCTGCGGCGCACGCGCCCGCGGGACGCCGTCATCGGCGAGGAGCTCGAGCCGACCGGGCACGGCGCGCGCCAGTGGGTCGTCGACCCGATCGACGGCACGAAGAACTTCGTCCGCGGCGTGCCGGTGTGGGCCACGCTCATCGCGCTGCTCGACGGCCGCGACCCCGTCGTCGGCGTCGTCTCCGCCCCCGCCCTCGGGCGCCGCTGGTGGGCCGCCCGTGGCACCGGCGCGTGGACCGGGCGGAGCCTGGCGTCCGCGCGGCGCATCTCGGTCTCGCAGGTCGGCGACCTCGCCGACGCGTCGCTGTCGTACTCCAGCCTCGGCGGCTGGCAGGAGCGCGGCCGGCTCGACGCCTTCCTCGACCTCACGAGGTCGGTCTGGCGGACGCGGGCCTACGGCGACTTCTGGTCGTACATGCTCCTCGCCGAGGGCGCCGTCGACCTCGCCGCGGAGCCCGAGCTCAAGCTCCACGACATGGCCGCGCTCGTGCCGGTCGTCGTCGAGGCGGGCGGGCGGTTCACCTCACTCGACGGCACCGACGGTCCGTTCGGGGCCGACGCCGTGGCGTCCAACGGCCTCCTGCACGACGAGGTCCTGCGCCGGCTCGGGTGACCCGCCGCGCAGCCGCTGCCACGCGGTGAGCAGCCGTGGCGCGAGGAGGATCGCCCAGAGGTCGAACCAGCCGTAGCCGCCCGCGGCCCCCGTCGGCGGGTTGCCCTGGCCGATGACGCCGAGCACCGGGTCCACCCGGGCCCACTCCCACGTACCGAGGTGGGTGCCGACGAGCTCGAGCCACGTGACGACGACGAAGGCGCCGACGTAGAGCATCCGCGACCGGCCCCAGGCGAGGAAGCCGAGCAGGCAGGCGAACCAGAAGGCGCCGAGGACGTCCTGGCGCTCGGCGAGGACGAGCCCGTGCAGCGCCCACGCCCCGCCGGCGACGACGGTGAGCGCGACGGCCGCCCGCCGGTGCGCCTGGAGCAGCGCCGACCGGCCGAGGCACAGCGCTGCGAGGTAGACCAGCCCGTGCCCGGGCGGGACGTACGGCGGCACGGTCCCGATCCGGTAGGTGTACGCCTCGAGCAGCGGCGAGAACGTGTACTCGACGAGCGTCGCGAGGACGACGACGACGCCGGTCTGCACGCGCACGAGCGGCACCTCGCGCCGCAGCAGCAGGACGAGCAGCGCCCACGTCGAGACCCCGAGCACCGCCTGCCGCGCCCCCTCGTGCCCGTCGAAGGCGGACCACGCGTCGACGAGGAGGATCCCCGCGATCCAGACCATGACCCCGAGCCCGACCGCCAGGTCCCGCCCGAGCCCCCCGCCCCACCACCGCCGCCGCACCCGAGAACCCTAACCCTCCCGTGGGCGGCGGCGGAGGATTGTGGAACAGTTGGACAGGTGAGTGTTGAGACGGTCGGGCGGGCGGTGCGTGGGGCCGGGGTGGCGCGGGGGCTCGTCGTCCTCTCGGCGCTGTGCTTCGCGACGACGGGGACGGCGCAGGCGCTCGGGCCGGACGGGGCGTCGCCGCTCGCCGTGGGGGCCGCCCGGGTGGTCGTCGGGGCGCTCGGGCTGGTCGCCGTGACGGCCTGGGGCGCGGGTCCGCTGAGCCTGCCGCGCTCCCCCGCCGTGCTCTGGGGGGCCCTCGGCGTGGCGGGTTACCAGGCGTCGTTCTTCCTCGCCGTCCGCACGACCGGCGTCGCCGTCGGCACCGTCGTCGCGCTCGGGTCGGCACCGGTCCTCACCGGCCTGGCGACCTGGCTGCTCCCCCGCTTCGGCCGGGCCCGGCCGGACCGGCGGTGGGTCCTCGCCACCGGGTTCGCCGTCGCCGGCCTCGTCGCCCTGACGGGCGGGCGCGGCGACGGCGCCGCCGCGCCGCTCGGCGTCCTCCTCGCCCTCGCCGCCGGCGCCTCGTACGCCGTCTACACGCTGGCGACCAAGGCGCTCATCGACGACGGCGTCCCGCCGGACGCCGCCGTCACGGCCGTCTTCGCGGCCGGCGCCGTCCTCGGCCTGCCGCTGCTGGCGGTCGGCGACGCGTCGTGGCTCGCCACCGGGGCGGGGCTGGCGACCGTGCTCTGGCTCGGCCTCGTGACGACGACCCTGGCGTACGTGCTCTCCGCCCGCGGGCTGTCGGGCCTGCCCGCCGCCGAGGTCTCGACGCTCACCCTCGCCGAGCCCGCCGGCGCGACCCTGCTCGGCGTCGTCGTCCTCGGCGAGCGGCTCGGGGCGGCCGCGGCCGGCGGCGTCGCGCTCATCGTCGTCGGGCTCGCCGTGCTCGTCGTCCGGCGCCGTCCGGGAGCGGCGGCGTGAGCCGCCCGCGCGTCACGACCGCCGTCGAGGCCGTCGCCGCCGACCTCGAGCGGCGCATCCTCGACGGCGACCTGCCGCCGGGCGACCGGCTGCCCGAGGAGGCCCTCGCCGCGCACTACGAGGTCGCCCGGCACACCGTGCGGGCCGCGCTGCGCGCGCTCGCGGCCGGCGGGCTCGTCACCGTCGAGACGCACCGCGGCGCCCACGTCACCGCGCTCGACGACGCCGCCCTGGCCGACCTGTTCGCCCTGCGGGCGGCGCTCGAGGTAGAGGCCGCCCGGCTGCTCGCCGAGCAGGAGGCCCTCGACCCGCTGCCCCCGGCGGTGCTCGCCGCCGCCGCGCACCTCGACGAGGCGTGCACCGGCGACCCGTCCGACGCGCGCGTCCGGGCGCGCGCCGACGCCGCCCACGCCGCCCTCCACCACGCGCTCGTCGCGGCGGCCGCGTCACGCCGGATCACCCTCGTGCACGAGGCGCTGACGGCGGAGAGCCGGCTGGCCCTCGTCCAGTCGCGCGCCGCCCTGCCCCTGCCGGACCTCGCCCGGGACCACCGCGCGCTGCTCGCCGCACTGGCCGCCGAGGGACCGCACGTGCTCCGCGACCACCTGCGACACGGGCAGCGCGCGGCCTCCGGCACGAACGGCTCCGGCCGCCGGGCATAGTTGTCCCGTGCGCATCTCAGCCAAGAGCGACTACGCCGTGCGAGCCGCGGCGGAGCTCGCGGCCGCCCAGCAGGCCCAGGCCGCCGGACCCGCACCCGCCTGGGTGAAGACCGAGACCGTGGCGACGGCCCAGGGCATCCCCCTGGCCTTCCTGCTCAACATCCTCGCCGAGCTGCGCACCGCCGGCCTCGTCCAGAGCCGCCGCGGCGTCGACGGCGGCTACCGCCTCGCCCGCGCCGCCACGGACATCACCGTGGCCGACGTGATCCGGGCCGTGGACGGCCCGCTGGCGAACATCGCCGGTGCCCGCCCGGAGGACATGGAGTACCCCGGCGCGGCGACCGCCCTGCGCGAGACGTGGATCGCGCTGCGCGCGACGATGCGCGGGGTGCTCGAGACCGTCACGCTCGCCGACCTCGCCGCGGGCAGCCTGCCGGACGACGTGCACCGTTGGATCAGCGACGACGACGCCTGGACCGCCCGGCTCTGACCGCATGATCGCCCGCCCTGCGGGTACGCCCCTGACGTCACCACACGTCCGAGAGGGGCAGTCACGCCATGATCGAGGTCAGCCGCGTCACGCACGCGTCGCCTGACGCCGTCTGGCAGGTGCTCACGGACGGCTGGCTCTACCCGGTCTGGGTCGTCGGCGCCTCGCGGATGCGCGACGTCGAGGAGGCCTGGCCGGCCGTCGGCTCCCGGCTGCACCACTCCTTCGGCGTCTGGCCGGTCGTCGTCGACGACACCACGCAGGTGCTCGAGGCCGAGCCCGGACGCCGGATCAAGCTCCAGGCCCGCGGCTGGCCCGCGGGCGAGGCGACCGTCGAGCTCGTCCTCACGCCGCTGCCGGACCGTGGCGCCGACGCCGGCGTCGGCTGCCGCGTCACGCTGCGCGAGGACGCCACCGCCGGTCCCGGACGCTTCGTGCCGTACCCGCTGCGGCTGGCGGCCCTGTACCCCCGCAACGTCGAGACCCTGCGCCGCCTCGCGTTCATCGCCGAGGGTCGCGGCCACCTCGACCACCCGACCGGCCCGGCGACGGGCCGACCCGAGAGGACCACCACGTGAAGGCACTGACCTGGCAGGGCACCGAGGACGTCCGCGTCGAGGAGGTCCCGGACCCCAAGATCGAGGAGGCGACCGACGCGGTCATCCGCGTGACGTCGACGGCGATCTGCGGCTCGGACCTGCACCTGTACCGCGTGCTCGGCCCGTACCTGTCCCCCGGTGACGTCCTCGGCCACGAGCCGATGGGCGTCGTCGAGGAGGTCGGCGCGCAGGTGACCCACATCAAGCCGGGCGACCGCGTCGTCATCCCGTTCAACATCTCGTGCGGCTGGTGCTGGATGTGCGAGCGGGGCCTGTTCTCCCAGTGCGAGACCACGCAGGTGAAGAGCCAGGGCAAGGGCGCGTCCCTGCTCGGGTACACCTCCCTCTACGGGTCGGTGCCCGGCGGCCAGGCGCAGTACCTGCGGGTGCCGCAGGCGCACTTCGGCCCGATCCCGGTGCCGCAGGACGGGCCGGACGAGAAGTACCTGTACCTGTCCGACGTCATCCCCACCGCGTGGCAGGCCGTGCGCTACGCCGACGTGCCGCAGGGCGGCACCGTGGCGGTCTTCGGCCTCGGGCCGATCGGCCAGATGTGCGTGCGCGTCGCCCGTCACCTCGGCGCCGCCCGCGTCATCGGGCTCGACACCGTCCCCGAGCGCCTCGAGATGGCCCGCCGGCACGGCGCCGAGGCGGTCGACGTCAGCGAGGTCGACGACGTCCCGGGCTGGCTGATCGAGACCGTCGACGGCCGCGGACCGGACTCGGTCATCGACGCCGTCGGCATGGAGGCGCACGGCAGCCCGCGCGCCTCGCTCGCGCAGCGCGCCGCGGGCTTGCTGCCCGACGCGCTCGCCAAGCCGGTCATCGACAAGTACGCGATCGACCGGCTCGCCGTGCTCCACGCCGCGATGAAGGGCGTCCGCCGCGGCGGGACCGTCTCGATCAGCGGCGTCTACGGCGGCGAGCAGGACCCCATGCCGCTCATGGAGATGTTCGACCGGCAGATCCAGGTGCGGATGGGCCAGGCGAACGTGCACCGCTGGGTCCCGGAGATCCTGCCGGTCCTCGACGACCCGTCGGACCCCCTGGCCCCGCTCGACCTCGAGACGCACCGCCGCCCGCTCGCGGAGGCGCCGGCCATGTACGAGACGTTCCATAAGAAGGAGGACGGCTGCATCAAGTTCGTCCCCGACCCCTGGGCGGCGTGAGCGCACCCGCCGACCGGCCCGCCGAGAGCGGGCCGGTCGTCTGGGTCACGGGCGCGACCGGCGGCATCGGCCGGGAGACCGCGCTCGCCTGGGCCGACCGCGGTGCCCGGCTCGTCCTGCTGGCCCGGTCCGCCGGGCGCCTCGCGACGCTGGCGCGCGACTGCACGGCGGCCGGCGCGCAGGACGTCCTCGTCGTCACCGCCGACGTGCTCGACGCCGAGGCGGTGGACGCCGCGTGCGAGCGCGTGCTCGACCGCTTCGGCCGGCTCGACGTGGTCGTCCACACCGCCGCCGTCGTCGCCTACGGCCGGCTCCCGCAGGTCCCGGCCGACGTCTGGGAGCGCTCTGTCGCCACCGGGCTGTTCGGCACGGCGAACGTCGCGCGCACCGTGCTGCCGCGGCTGGCCGACCAGGCCGACGGCGGCAGCCTCGTCGTCGTCGGCTC
>JBQGCR010000860.1:0-15103 GCA_052038585.1 Kineosporiaceae bacterium | reverse complement strand
TGGTCCGTCCGGCCGCGGGCGGCCTCGCACGCACCGATGCAGCTTGGGACCGGCGACGCCGTGCTCGAGTTCGCGATCCCGGAGCCCGACCCGGCCCCGGTGACGACGATCGCCTGGCGGCTCGCCCACGTGACGGTCGGGGTCTACGCCGAGCGCGTCGCGTCCCACTTCGGCGGCCCGCCGGCGTCGTACCGGACGTGGGACTACACGCTCGCGGCCGGGGAGTCGCTCGCCCGGCTCGACGCCGCCCACGCCGCGTGGGTCGACGGCGTGCGCTCCCTCGGCGAGGACGGTCTCAACCGGCCGTGCGGCCCGGCCGAGGGGCCGTTCGCCGAGCACCCCCTGTCCGCGCTCGTGCTGCACGTCCACCGGGAGGTGCTCCACCACGGGGCGGAGATCAGCCTCCTGCGCGACCTCTACGCGCACCGAAGGTCATGATTTTTCCGGCATACCTCTTGTGCGTCGCGTTTAAAGCGGTTTAACTCGTCATCGTGCCCGGACAGCGACGACCGACGATCGACCTCGTGGCGCGCGCCGCCGGGGTGTCGACGGCCAGCGTGTCGCTCGTCCTCAACGACCGGCCGGGGCCCAGCGAGCAGACCCGGCGCAAGGTCCTCGACGCCGCGGACCGGCTCGGCTTCGTCCCGAGCGCCCGCGCCCGGGCGCTGAGCACGGCCCGGGCCGCCGCGCTCGGCCTGGTCATCGCGCGGGAGCCCGAGCTGCTCGCCCTCGACCCGTTCTTCGCCCCCTTCATCGCCGGGGTCGAGTCGGCGCTGGCCCCGCGCGGCCACGTCCTCGTCCTCCAGGTCGTCGCGTCCGACGCCGACCCGCGCCAGGTCTACCGGGCGCTCGTCGCGGCGGGACGGGTCGACGGCGTCCTGCTCACCGACCTGCGCGTCGACGACGCGCGGCCGGCCGTCCTGCACGAGGTCGGGCTGCCCGGCGTCGCGGTCGGCCGCCAGCGCGGCACGCCGCACCTGCCCGCCGTCGTCCTCGACGACCGCCCCGGGATCGCGGCGGCCACCGGCCACCTGCTCGAGCTGGGCCACCGCCGGGTCGACTTCGTCGGCGGTCCCCGGCACCTCGTCCACGGCGACGACCGGCACGCGGCGTGGGCCGCGGCGATGGCCGCCGTCCCCGGGGCGCGGGGGACGGCCCTGGAGGCCGACTTCACCGCCGCCGGTGGGGCGAAGGCCACGCAGACCCTTCTCGCGCAGGACGACCGGCCCACCGCCGTGGTCTACGCCAACGACGTCATGGCCCTCGCCGGCATGTCCGTGCTCGCCTCGCACGGCCTGTCGGTCCCCGGCGACGTGAGCGTCACGGGCTTCGACGACGTCGAGCTCGGCGCGCACGTCAGCCCACCCCTGACGAGCGTGCGGACGGACGTCGTCGGCTGGGGCGCCCATGCCGCCCGCCTGCTCCTCGACGTCGTCGAGGGCCGGCCCGCGCCGGACGTCGACCTGCCGCCGGCCCGCCTCGTCCTGCGGGGGTCCACGGCGCAGGCCCCGTCCGGCCGGGACCGGACGACGCTGCCGCACAGCTGAACACCCGTCCGTCACCGGCGCCAGGCCCTGGCTCCGGCACCCTCTCCTGCCCGAAGGAAGGTCTCACCATGAGGTTCTCGACGTCGCGAACCGTCGCCCTCGGCGTCGTCGCCGCGCTCGGCCTGGCCGCCTGCGGCGGTGGCGGGTCCACCGACACCGAGGGCGCCCTGAGCGCCACCGGCCCGATCACCGTGTGGCTGTCGAACAACGCCGAGGAGGTCGCCTGGGGCCGGGCCATGGTCGACGCCTGGAACGCCGAGCACGCCGACCAGCAGATCACGGCTCAGGAGATCCCGGCGGGCAAGAGCTCGGAGGAGGTCATCGGGGCGGCCATCACCGCCGGGAACGCGCCGTGCCTGATCTTCAACACCTCCCCCGCCGCGGTGCCGCAGTTCCAGAAGCAGGGCGGTCTCGTCGCGCTCGACGACTTCCCCGGCGGCGCCGACTACGTCACCGGGCGCAGCGGCGAGGTCGCCGAGCAGTACCGCTCGGGCGACGGCAAGCTCTACCAGCTGCCGTGGAAGTCCAACCCCGTGATGATCTTCTACAACAAGGACCTGTTCGCCCGGGCCGGGCTCGACCCCGAGAACCCGCCGCTGGGCACGTACGACGAGTTCCTCGCCACCTCCCGCACGCTCGTGCAGGAGGGCGCCGCCCAGGCCGCGATCTGGCCCGCGCCGTCGAGCGAGTTCTTCCAGTCCTGGTTCGACTTCTACCCGCTCTACGCCGCGCAGACCGGGGGCACCCAGCTCGTGGTGGACGGCTAGGCCACGTTCGACTCCGACGCCGGGCGTGCCGTCGCCGGCTTCTGGCAGACGATGTACGCCGAGGGCCTGTCGCCGAAGGAGGCCTACAACGGCGACTCCTTCGCCGACGGCAAGGCCGCGATGGCCATCGTCGGCCCGTGGGCCGTGTCGGTGTACGGGGACTCGGTGAACTGGGGCGCGGTCCCGGTGCCGACGAGCACCGGCACGCCCGCCGACCAGGTGTGGACGTTCTCCGACGCCAAGAACGTCGCGCTCTACAGCGCCTGCGAGAACCGGGCGACCGCCTGGGAGGTGCTCAAGTTCGCCACGAGCGAGGAGCAGGACGGCGCGCTCCTCGAGGCGACGGGCCAGATGCCGCTGCGAACCGGCCTGGCCGACGCGTACCCGGACTACTTCGCCGCGAACCCGGACTACACGCGCTTCGCCGACCAGGCGGCTCGCACGGTCGAGGTGCCGAACGTCGCGAACTCCATCGAGATCTGGCAGGACTTCCGCGACGCCTGGACCGGGTCGGTCGTCTTCGGCACGGAGTCGCCGGACGCCGCCCTGTCCGAGGCCGCCGGGAAGGTCGACCAGCTCGCGAGCGGGCGGTGAGCACCACCCCGGCGCCCGTGACGCCCTCGGCCGCCGCCTCGGCGGCGGCCGGGGACACCGGCGGGCCGCAGCGGGAACGGCTGCGCGACAACGCCTCCGCGCCGCTGCGCGGGCTGCTCGGCCGCCAGCCCGTCGGGCTCCTGCTCGTCGCGCCGTTCGTCGTCTACCTCGTCGTCGTCTTCGCCTACCCGCTCGGGCTGGCGCTGTGGATGAGCGTCCACGACTACTTCTTCGCCGCGCCAGGCGTCGCGGTCGACCGTCCGTTCGTCGGGTTCGACAACTACCAGGCGGTGCTGGCCGACCCGGCCGTGCGGCGGGCCTTCCTCAACGTCGGGATCTTCCTCGTCATCAACGTCCCGCTCACCGCGGTGCTCGCCCTCGTGCTCGCCACGGCGCTGAACACGGCGGTGCGCGGCCGGACGTTCCTGCGCGTGGCGTACTACGTCCCGTACGTCACGGCGAGCGTCGCCGTCGTCGGCGTCTGGCTCTTCCTCTTCAACGCCGACGGCCTGGTGAACAACGTCCTGGGCCCGCTCGCCCCGCAACCGTCCTGGCTCGTCAACGCGAGCCTCGCGATGCCGAGCATCGCGCTGTTCGTCGCGTGGAAGCAGCTCGGGTTCTTCGTCCTGCTCTACCTCGCCGCGCTGCAGAACGTGCCGAAGGAGCTCTACGAGGCGGCCGCCGTGGACGGGGCCTCGAGGCTGCGCGCCTTCCGGTCCGTCACCGTCCCCGGCGTCCGGCCGGCCACCGCGCTCGTCGTCATCCTCGCGACGATCACCGGGGCCAACCTCTTCACCGAGCCGTACCTGCTCACCGGTGGCGGCGGCCCGAACGGCGCGTCGACGTCGCCGGTGCTGCTCATGTACCGCACCGGGATCGAGCAGGGGAACCCCGACGTGGCCGCCGCGATCGGCGTCCTGCTCGTCCTGGCCACCGCCACCCTCGGCCTGCTCGGCCGCCGACTGCTCCGGGAGGACTGACCCGTGCCCGAGACCTCCGTGGCGCTGCGTCCGACCCGCGCCGGCGGCACGGCCCGCGCCGTCGCCCTCGTCGCCGGCGCCGTCGTGTTCCTCTTCCCCTTCTACTACATGGTCGTCGGCTCGCTCCAGGCCGAGCCCGACGCGACGCCGCGGGCGCTCGTGCCGAGCGGTGGCCTGACGCTCGACAACTACCGCGAGATCGACGCGGCGGTCGACCTCGGCCGGTCGCTGCTCAACTCCGGCATCTTCACCGGCGGCGTCGTGCTCGGCACGGTCGTCCTCGGCGTGCTCGCCGGCTACGCCCTCGCGCAGCTGCAGTTCCGCGGTCGTGGAACGCTGTTCGCGACGGTGCTCCTCGTCCAGCTCGTGCCGTTCCAGCTCCTGCTCATCCCGCTCTACGTCATGGTCGTGCGCTCCTACGGGCTCGCCGACAGCTACCTCGGGATGATCCTGCCCTTCGCCGTGAACACGACGGCGGTCTTCGTCTTCCGCCAGTTCTTCCTCCAGCTGCCGCAGGACCTGTTCTCCGCCGCGCGGATCGACGGCGCCGGCGAGCTGCGGATCCTGTGGTCGGTGGCCCTGCCGCTCGTCCGGCCCGCGCTGCTCACCGCCGTGCTGCTGACCTTCATCGGGCCGTGGAACGAGTTCCTCTGGCCGTTCCTCGTGACGAAGGACGCGGACATGCAGCCGCTGGCGGTGTCGCTGGCGAACTACATCAGCACGGTCGCCGCCCGCGCGGCCAACCCCTACGGCGCCATCCTCGCCGGTGCCTGCGTCCTCGCGGCCCCCGCCGTCGCCCTCTTCGTCGTCTTCCAGCGGCACTTCACCGCGAGCGACCTCGGCAGCGGCGTCAAGGGCTGAGCCGTCCCCGCACCCCCACCACCGACCGAGAGGACGACGACGATGCGTCGCCGCACCCTGCTGACCGGCCCCCTGCTCGCCACCCCGCTCCTGGCCGCCCCGCCCCTGGCCGCCACCGCCGCCACCGTCACGGCCGACCCCGCCGCGCGGGGAACCGTTGCACCGCAGCGGGGTCCGCTGACCAACACCGCGCACCTGACGTTCCTCACGACGACGGTCCGCCCGCCGCGGCAGGCCGGGCACACGACGTACCGGGCCGACTCCGAGCCCGCGGTGACGATGCTGTGGACCTACGCCGACCGCGACGACGACGGCACCTACCGCCGCGTCGGTGGCGGTCCCCTCGACGAGGCGACCGGCACGTGGGGCCAGGGCGCCTTCAACGCCGACGACGTCGCCCGCGCGGCCGTCGTCTACGTCCGGCACTGGACGCTGACCGGCGACCGGGCGAGCCGGCGTCTGGCCCGCGGGCTGCTGCGCGGCCTGGCCTACCTGCAGACCGCCGAGGGGGACGACGCGGGCAACGTCGTCCTGTGGATGCAGCCGGACGGGACGCTCAACCCCAGCGCCGAGCCCGTCGAGCTCCCCGACCCCAGCGACAGCGGCCCGTCGTACTGGCTCGCCCGGACGCTGTGGGCCCTCGGCGAGGGCTACGCCGCCTTCCGGGACGCCGAGCCGGGGTTCGCGCGCTTCCTCGCCGAGCGGCTCGACCTCGGCCTCGCCGCGCTGGAACGCCAGGTGCTCGACCGGTACGGCGTCCAGCAGACCGCCGACGGCGTCCGCGTGCCGGCCTGGCTCGTCGTCGACGGCGCGGACGCCTCCGCGGAGGCCGTCCTCGGCCTCACCGCCTTCGCGTCCGCCGCCGCGGCGGGCGACGTGCGCACCCGGGCGGACCGGGCCGCCGCGCGCCTGGCCCGGGGCATCGCGCAGATGTCGGCCGGCGACCGCCGGACGTGGCCGTTCGGCGCCGTCCTGCCGTGGACGCACTCGCGGTCGCTGTGGCACGCCTGGGCGTCCTACATGCCCGCGGCGCTCGCCGCCGCCGCCGGGCGAGGCGTGGAGGGGGTGCTCCCGGCCGCCGTGCGCGACGCCGTGACCTTCACCCCGCTCCTGCTCACGACGACCGGTCCGGTCAACGGCTGGCTGCCGGCACCGGGCGACCTCGTCCAGATCGCCTACGGCGTCGACTCGCGCGTCCAGTCGCTCCTCGCCGTCGGCGAGGCGGCAGGCCGCCCCGGCCTGGAGGACCTCGCGGGCCTGGCGGCCGGCTGGTACTTCGGCGCGAACCGCGCCGGCCGGGCCATGTACGACCCCGCGACCGGCGTGACGTTCGACGGTCTGCAGCCCGACGGCACCGTCAACCTCAACTCCGGCGCGGAGTCGACGATCCACGGCCTGCTGTCGATGCTCGCGCTCGACGCCCGCCCGCGGGCCCGTGCCGTCGCCACCGGCGCGACCCGCCTCCTCGGGATCACCGCGCCGACCGTCGTCGAGGGCGAGGCCGCGACCGGCCTGGCGCGCGCCCGCGTCGTCACGCCCGAGGCGGCCTGGACCGGTGAGTCGCAGTGGGGCGGGGGCGCCTACCTGTCCGTGGCCGCCGGCGGCAGCGCCACGTGGTCGGTGCCCGCGCACGACTCCCCCGTCGCCGTGCTGCCGGTCCTCGACCACCGCCCGGTCGACCCGGCCCCCGAGGGCGTGTGGCGCTCGGCGTCGACGCCCCTGGGGCGCACGGTCGCCCGCTGCGGTCCCCGCGGGGTGAGCGAGGCCGCCGGCGCGCTGCTGCCCGCGACCCTCGCGGCCGACCTGCCGCCCGGCGCCGTGGAGGTCACCCTCGAGGTGCCCGGCGGCGCGCAGCCCGCGCTGCGGGTCGACTCGCTGCTGCTCCTGCCCGTCGTGACGACCCTCGCCCTCGACGGCGGCGTCCTCGTGCGCAACGGCTCCGGCGCCCGACGCACCGCACGGGTGGCCGTGCCGTGGGGCGGCCCGGCGACGGTGACGACGTACGACGCGTCGGGCCGCCGGGTCTCGCGCTTCCGCACGGCCGTCACCGCCGAGGGCGTGAGCGCCGACTGCCTGCCCGGCGGCTTCACGACCGTCCTGCCCTGACCGACCACCCCACGAGGAGACCCCGTGTCCCGCAGCACGACCGACCTGACGACGAGCACGGCGGCGGGCGACCTCGCCGTCGTCCACGACGCGCCCGCCGCCCGGTTCCCCCTCGGGCCGTTCACCCCGCACCCCGGCAACCCGGTTCTGCGTCCCCGCGGCGACGGCTGGGAGTCCGGCTCCGTCTACAACCCGGCGGCCGTCGTCGTCGACGACCGCGTCGTCCTGCTCTACCGGGCGCACGCGGACGACATCGTCTCCCACGTCGGGCTCGCGACGAGCGAGGACGGCATCCACTTCGAGCGCGAGCCCGACCCCGTGCTCTCCCCCGCCGAGCCGTGGGAGGTGCACGGGGTCGAGGACCCGAGGGTCAGCCGGATCGACGGCACGTACTACCTGACGTACTCGGCCTACGACGGCGAGCGGGCCGTGCTCTGCCTCGCGACGTCCCCGGACCTGCGGACGTGGGAGCGGCACGGGCCGATGTTCCCCGGGGTGAACACCTTCGCGGGGCACCCCGACGCGCCGTCGGGCGACTGGAGCAAGGCGGGCGGCATCGTGCCCGTCCGGGTCGGCGGGCGCTGGCTCATGTACTTCGGCGAGGGGTCGATCTACCACGCGTGGTCCGACGACCTCCTCCACTGGGAGGCCGCCGACCCGACGACGCCCGTCCTCGCGCCCGAGCCGGGCACCTTCAGCGAGTACCTCGTCGAGGTCGGCCCGCCGCCGGTCATGACGCAGGACGGGCACATCCTCCTCGTCTACAACGCCGCGACGAAGACCGGCTCCGACGTCCGGTACGTCTGCGGGCAGGCCCTCATCGACCCCGCACGCCCGGGTGAGGTGCTCGCCCACCTGCGCCGTCCGTGGCTCGAGCCGCGCACCGGCGAGGAGCTCTCGGGCCTGGTCTCGAACGTCACGTTCGTCGAGGGGCTCGTGCCGTTCCGCGGCCGCTGGTTCGCCTACTACGGGCAGTCCGACTCGACGCTCGGGGTCGCGGTGACACCCGCCCCCTGAGGTCGCCGCGCGTACGCTACGGGCCATGAGCTCCGCGGCCGAGGAGATCGCCTCCCTGACCTTCGCGCAGTACCTCGACGCGGAGGTCGCCTCCGACGTGCGCCACGAGTACGTCGGGGGCCGGGTCTACGTCATGGCCGGCGGGACCGAGCGGCACGACCTCGCGGCGGGGCTCGTCTACGAGGCGCTCGCGCAGGGCGCGCGGGAGAACGGCTGCAGACCGTTCGCCGGCAACCGGAAGCTCCGCACCCCCGCCGCCGCCTACTACCCCGACGTGCTCGTGGTCTGCGGACCGGCCGGGCACCGGCTCTACGAGACGGACGCGACGGTGGTCGTCGAGGTGCTGTCCCGCTCGACGGAGGCGACCGACCGGCGGGAGAAGGCCACCCAGTACGGACAGCTTCCCGGTCTGGGCCTCTACCTGCTCGTCGACCCCGACGACCGACGGGTCGAGGTCGCGACGGTCGGGACGGACGGGACGCTCGCCTGGCGCGTCTTCGGCCCCGGGTCCGTCGTACCGACCCGGTACGGCGACCTCGACGTCGACGCGTTGTACGACGCGATCGACGCGTCGTCGACGACCTGAGGGGGTGGACCCGGCGGCACGGCATGCCGGGCCGCGGGACGGGGCACGGGTGGGTCATGACGACGGACTTCGGTGGGACGATCAGCACCCCGGTACCCGACCCCGAGCAGGAGGCGGCGCCGCCGCCGGCCGGCGACGGCGGCGAGCGGCGCGGCGAGGACGCCGACCCCGTGCCGAGCGGGTTCAGCGACCCGGACACCTTCGCCCCCGAGGAGGACGCCGTCGACTCCGGCGACAGCTCGGGCACGGCCTGAGCCCTCGTCCGGCCGGCGGCGGCCCGGCCTGTGGACGGGCGCGGGCTGTGGAAACCCGGGAGGGGCTTGTCGGGCCCGGCAGGTAGCGTCGTCGCCATCATGAGTGCCACCCTCCTCGCCCGTTCCCTCGCGGCCGCCCACGGCGACCGGACGCTGTTCGCCGAGCTCGACCTCGTCGTCGCGCCGGGCGACGTCGTCGGCCTCGTCGGCGCCAACGGCGCGGGCAAGACGACGCTGCTGCGCCTGCTCGCCGGGCTGGACGCCCCCGAGGACGGGGCCGTCGAGCTCTCGCCGGCCTCGGCCGCCGTCGGCTACCTGCCGCAGGAGCCGGAGCGCCGGCCCGGCGAGAGCGTCACGGCCTTCCTCGCCCGGCGCACCGGGGTCGCGGCGGCGCAGGCCGCCCTGGACCGTGCCGCGGACGCCCTCGCCGAGGGCGTGCCCGTCGACGGCGTCGGCGCGGACGACGCGTACGCGCACGCGCTCGAGCGCTGGCTCGGGCTCGGCGGCGCGGACCTCGACGAGCGCACCGAGGAGGTGCTCGCCGACGTCGGGCTGCGGCTGGACCCGGCGACGGCGATGACCGCGCTCTCCGGCGGGCAGGCGGCCCGGGCGTCCCTGGCGTCGCTCCTGCTGTCGCGGTACGACCTCTTCCTCCTCGACGAGCCGACGAACGACCTCGACCTCGACGGCCTCGACCGGCTGGAGCGGTTCGTCACCGGGCTGCGCGCGGGCACGGTCGTCGTCAGCCACGACCGGGAGTTCCTCGCCCGCACCGTGACCCGGGTCGTCGAGCTCGACCTCGCCCAGCAGCAGGTCACCGTCTACGGCGGCGGCTACACCGCCTTCCTCGAGGAGCGCGAGATCGCCCGCCGGCACGCGCGCGAGGCCTACGAGGAGTACGCGGACCGCAAGGACGCCCTCACCGCGCGGGCCCGCATGCAGCGGGAGTGGTCGGACAAGGGCACCCGCAACGCGCTGCGCAAGGCGAAGGACCCCGACAAGTTCGTCCGCAACTGGGGCAAGGCCTCGGCGGAGAAGCAGGCGGCCAAGGCCAGGCAGACCGACCGGCTCCTCGAGCGCCTCGAGGTCGTCGAGGAGCCGCGCAAGGAGTGGCGGCTGCAGATGGAGATCGCCGTCGCCCCGCGCGCCGGCGCGGTCGTCGCGACCGCCCGCGGCGTCGTCGTCCACCGGGGGTCGTTCACCCTCGGCCCGGTCGACCTGCAGGTCGACTGGGCGGACCGGGTCGCCGTCACCGGCCCCAACGGAGGCGGCAAGTCCACGCTGCTCGCGGTCCTCCTCGGCCGGCTGGCCCCCGACGCCGGGACCGCCTCGCTCGGCCCGGGGGTCGTCGTCGGCGAGGTCGACCAGGCCCGCTCCCTGTTCGCCGGACCGCTGCCCCTGCAGCGCGCCTTCGCCGACCAGGTGCCCGACTGGCCGGACGCCGACGTCCGCACGCTCCTCGCGAAGTACGGGCTGCGGGCCGACCACGTGCAGCGGCCGTGCGCCGGCCTGTCGCCGGGCGAGCGCACGCGCGCGGGCCTGGCCCTCCTGCAGGCCCGAGGGGTCAACCTCCTCGTCCTCGACGAGCCGACGAACCACCTCGACCTGCCCGCCATCGAGCAGCTCGAGCAGGCGCTGGACTCCTTCCCCGGCACCGTGCTCCTCGTCAGCCACGACCGCCGCCTCCTCGACACCGTGCGGGTGACCCGCCGGCTGCGGGTCGAGGCCGGCCGCGTCGAGGAGGTGCACCGGTGAGCGCCGTCCCCGTCGAGGCCGGCGACGTTGCGGCGGTCGAGACCCGGGCCACCGCCGCCCTGCGCGCCCTCGTCGGCCGCGACGACGCCGCGTTCCGGGACGGGCAGTGGGAGGCGGTCCGCGACCTCGTCGTCCACCACCGTCGCGTGCTCGTCGTGCAGCGCACGGGCTGGGGCAAGTCGGCCGTGTACTTCGTCGCGACGGCCCTGCTGCGGGCCCGCGGCGCCGGGCCGACGCTCATCGTCAGCCCGCTGCTCGCCCTCATGCGCGACCAGGTCGCGGCCGCGGCCCGCGCCGGCGTGCGCGCGGTGACGATGAACAGCGCGAACGCCCACGAGTGGGACGACGTCTCCCGGGCGCTCGCCGACGACGAGGTGGACGTGCTCCTCGTCTCCCCGGAGCGGCTCAACAACCCGCGCTTCCGGGCCGAGCTGCTGCCCGACCTCGCGCGCCGCTCCGGCCTGCTCGTCGTCGACGAGGCGCACTGCATCAGCGACTGGGGCCACGACTTCCGGCCCGACTACCGGCGGATCCGGGACCTGCTCGCCACCCTGCCCGAAGGCACGCCCGTGCTCGCGACGACGGCGACGGCCAACGCCCGCGTCGTCGCGGACGTCGCCGAGCAGCTCGGCACCGGCTCCGGTGCGGCGCAGGAGGTCACGACGCACCGCGGTCCGCTCGCCCGGGCGTCGCTGCGGCTCGGGGTGCTCGACCTGCCGAGCGCGCAGCACCGTCTCGCGTGGCTCGCCGCGCACCTCGGCGACCTGCCCGGCAGCGGGATCGTCTACGCGCTCACCGTCTCCGCCGCGGAGGAGACCGCGGCGCTGCTCGCGGAGGCCGGGCACACGGTGCGCGCGTACACCGGGCGCACGGACGTCGCCGAGCGCGAGGAGGCCGAGAACGCGTTGCGGCGCAACGAGGTCAAGGCCCTCGTCGCGACGAGCGCCCTCGGCATGGGCTTCGACAAGCCCGACCTCGGCTTCGTCGTCCACCTCGGCGCGCCCTCCTCCCCCGTCGCCTACTACCAGCAGGTCGGCCGCGCCGGCCGCGCGACCGACAACGCCGACGTGCTCCTCCTGCCCGGCGTCGAGGACCGCGACATCTGGGCATACTTCGCGACCGCGTCGATTCCCCGCCAGGAGCATGCCGACGCCGTCCTCGCCGCGCTCGACGCCGCGGGCCGGCCGATGTCCACCGCCGCCCTCGAGACCGTCACGGACGTCCGGCGGACCCGGCTCGAGCTGCTGCTCAAGGTCCTGGACGTCGAGGGCGCCGTCGACCGGGTCGGCGGCGGCTGGACCGCGACCGGCCGGGGGTGGACGTACGACGCGCAGCGCTACCGCCGGGTCGAGGAGGCCCGCCGCGCCGAGGCGGCGGCGATGCTCGCCTACGAGCGCACCGACGGCTGCCGGATGCGGTTCCTCGCCGAGGCGCTCGACGACCCCGCGGCGGCCGACTGCGGGCGCTGCGACCGGTGCGCCGGCGTCTGGTTCCCCTCCGACGTGCCCCAGCGCGCCCGTGACGAGGCCGAGCGGCGGCTGCGCCAGGTCGGCGTCGAGGTCGCGCCCCGCGCCCAGTGGCCGACCGGGATGGACCGGCTCGGCGTCCCGGTCAAGGGCCGGATCCCCGCCGAGGAGCAGGTCGGCAGCGGTCGTGCCGTCGCCCGGCTCACCGACCTCGGGTGGGGCCAGCGGCTGCGGTCGCTGCTCGACGCCCGGACCCCCGACGCTCCGGCGGACGAGGCGCTCCTCGCGGCGTGCGTCGCCGTCCTCGCCGGGTGGGGCTGGGCGCAGCGTCCCGTCGCGGTGGCCGCGGTGCCCACCCGGACCCGGCCGCAGCTCGTCGCGTCCGTCGCGCGGCACCTCGCCGACCGCGGACGCCTGGAGTGGCTCGGGCCGCTGGAGCTGCCGTTCGACGGCCCGCGCGGGGAGCCGGGCGGCAACAGCGCGTTCCGGCTCGCCGGGGTCTGGGAGCAGCTCGCCGTGCCGGCCCCCATGGGCGAGCGGCTGGCGGCGCTGCGCGGGCCGGTGCTCCTCGTCGACGACCTCGTCGACTCGCGCTGGACGCTCACCGTCGCGGGCCGGGCGCTGCGCCTGGCCGGCGCCGACGCCGTGCTGCCCTTCGCCCTGGCCACGGTCGCGTGAGGCCGCGATGACGAGCCTCCCGCTGGCCGACCTCGCGGCGGCCTCGGCGGCGGTCGCGGCGACGTGCGGGCGCACGGCCAAGGTCGCGCTCCTCGCCGACGTCCTGCGCGCCGCCGGGCCGGCCGAGGCCGGGCTCGCCGTGACCTGGCTGTCCGGCGCGACGCGGCAGCGCCGCACGGGGATCGGGTGGGCGGCCCTGCGGGACGCTCCTCCCCCGGCGGAGCACGCGAGCCTGACCGTGGCCGAGGTGGACGCGGCGCTCGAGCGGGCGCAGGCCGCCTCCGGGGCCGGCTCGGCGACGGCCCGACGCGCCCTGGCCGCCGACCTCCTCGCCCGGTCGACGGCGACCGAGCAGCGCTTCCTCCTCGGCCTGCTGTCCGGGGAGCTGCGGCAGGGCGCCCAGGCGGGCCTCGTGCTCGACGCGGTCGCGGTCGCCGCGGCGGTGCCGAAGGAGGCGGTGCGCCGGGCCACGACGGTCACCGGCGACCTCGCCGCCGTCGCCGCCCTGACGTCGGGGGCGGCGGCGCTCGCCGCGTACGGGCTGCGGGTCGGGGTGCCGCTGTCCCCGATGCTCGCCGGCTCCGCGCCCGACCTCGACGCGGCCCTGGAGCGCACCGGGCCGGCCGGCGTGGAGTGGAAGCTCGACGGGGTCCGGGTGCAGGTCCACAAGGACGGCGACGACGGCGCCGTCGTCCCCCGCACGCTCGACGACGTCACCGCGCGGGTCCCCGAGGTCGTCGAGGCGGCGCGGGCGCTGCCCGTGGCGTCGGCGCTGCTCGACGGCGAGGCGATCGCCCTGCGCCCCGACGGCCGGCCGCTGCCGTTCCAGGTGACCGGCGCCCGGGTCGCCCGCCAGGACGTCGCCGCGGCCCGGGCCGCCGTCCCGCTGACGACGACCGTCTTCGACGCCCTCCACCTCGACGGCACCGACCTCGTCGACGCGCCGGGCCGGCAGCGGCGCGCCGCCCTCGAGGCCGCGCTGCCCGCGGGGCTGCTCGTCCCGCGGACCGAGGTCGCCGACCTCGGGGACGCCGCGGGCCGCGACGCCGTCGCCGCGTTCGCCGCCGACGCGCTCGTCCGCGGCCACGAGGGCGTGCTCGTCAAGGGGCTCGAGGTGCCCTACGCGATGGGCCGGCGCGGCGCGGGCTGGGTCAAGGTCAAGCCGCGGATCACCGTGGACCTCGTCGTCCTCGCCGCCGAGTGGGGCCACGGCCGCCGCTCGGGCCGGCTGTCCAACCTCCACCTCGGCGCCCGCGACCCCGACGGGGAGCACGGGCCGCCCGGCGGCTTCGTCATGCTCGGGAAGACCTTCAAGGGGCTCACCGACGCGATGCTCGCCTGGCAGACCGAGCACCTGCAGGCGCTCGCGGTGCGCTCGGGCGGCCACGTCGTCCACGTCCGGCCCGAGCTCGTCGTCGAGATCGCCTTCGACGGCGTGCAGGACTCGACGCGCTACCCCGCCGGGATGGCGCTGCGCTTCGCCCGCGTGCTCGCCCACCGGCCGGACAAGCCTGCGGCGCAGGCGGACACGGTGGCGACGGTCCGGGCGCACCGCGACGCAGCCCGCGGCTGACCCGCGTCGCCCCGAGGGGTCAGGCGTTGCGCTCCGTGCCGCGCAGGTACGCGTCGGCCTCGGCGAGGCCCGCCTCGACGTAGTGCGTCAGGCGGCGGCGGCCGGTCGGCACGTCGGTGCGCGCCGCGGGCGGCGGCATGTCGTCCGGGTGCAGCAGCGGCCCGGAGGTGTCCTTCGGCTGGCACCAGACGTACCACCAGCCGAGGGAGAGGCACAGGACGGCGAGGACGTCGAACAGCATGCTCTGGTGATCGGCCGACCGCCCGCCCGGCTGAACCCGCCCGGCGGGGTCGGCGCGTCGCGCAGCCGGGTGACGGACATACTGGCTGCGTGACCGCCGTCGACCTGGCCCTCCAGCTGCGCATGGCCGGGCTGCGGTGGAAGCCGGCGCCGGGCGACCGCTTCGTCCTGCCCGGGCGCGACATGGACGACGAGGTCTTCGTCCTGTCGGACATGACCGTCGAGGTCCACGAGTTCCCCACCGGCAAGGTCATCGGCTTCAACGGGGTCACCGAGTGGGCACTCGACTCCGTCGACGTCGACGAGGCCGTCTGGGTGCCCGCCGAGCACCAGCTCCGCGAGCTGCTCGGCGGCCTCTTCCGCCGGCTCGACCGGGACGGCGACGTCTGGCGGGTCTCGATCCACCTCTCGGGCCACGACACGGTCTTCAGCGCCCACGACGCCGAGGACGCCTACGCGCACGCCCTCGTCGCCGTCCTGCGGCACGTCGACCCGGCGTAGCGCGGGCTCACCCGTCGCCGCGGCCCCGCCGCTCGTTCTCCTCGGCGAGGAACCGCGCGAGCGGGGCGCCGCGCGCGTCGGCGCTCGGCAGCGAGGCGTCCTCGGCGAGCAGCGACCGGTCCCGCCCCCGGACGAACGCGTCGTACTGCTCCTCCAGGGCGGTCACGACGGCCTGGAC
>JBQGCR010000859.1:0-4400 GCA_052038585.1 Kineosporiaceae bacterium | reverse complement strand
GGCAGCGAGGCGAAGATCATGTCCGCCTTCGCCGTCGTCGTGCCGGCGGCGAGGGCGCGCTCGGAGTAGAGGTCGCCGAGCCCGATCTCCATGAGGCTGTCCGACTTGACGATGTGCGTGCTCGACCGCTGGACCATCGTCACGTCGACGTCGTTCTCCCACAGCGCCGCGCAGATGTCGTGCGCGGAGTTGTTGGAGCCGATGACGACGGCCTTCTTGCCCCGGTACGCGTCCGGTCCGGGGTGCTGGCTCGAGTGGTGCTGGTCGCCGCGGAACCGGTCCTGCCCGGGGAAGGTCGGCACGTTGGCCTTGCCGCTCATGCCGGTGGCGAGGACGAGCTGCGTCGGGCGCAGCGTCACCTCCTCGCCGTCGCGGTCGACGACGACGGTCCACACGCCGGTCGTCTCGTCGAAGGTCGCGCTCTTGCAGGTCGCGCGGGACCAGTAGTTGATCTCCATGACCCGCGTGTACATCTCGAGCCAGTCGCCGATCTTGTCCTTCGGCGCGAAGACCGGCCAGTTCTTCGGGAAGTCGAGGTACGGCAGGTGGTCGTACCAGACCGGGTCGTGCAGGCACAGGCTCTTGTACCGCTTGCGCCACTGGTCGCCGGGACGGTCGTGCCGGTCGACGACGAGGTGCGGGACGCCGAGCTGGCGCAGGCGCGCGCCGAGGGCGATGCCGCCCTGGCCGCCGCCGACGACGAGGACGTACGGCTGACGGGTCTTGCCCCAGTCCTCGAGGTCCGCCTCGCGCTGCTCCTTCCACGTGAGGCGGTGCTTGTGCGCCCCGTGGTCGACGCCCTTCGGCCGGCGCGGCCCCTGGTTCTCCTCGAAGCCCTTGAGCTCCTGGAGGGTCGTGAGCAGGGTCCAGGCCTTGTCGTCGGCGTCGAGCCGCAGCAGGCCCGTCCCGCGGCCGACCGCCGTCTCGAAGGCGATCCACGCCGTGACGACGCCACCGTCCTCGGTGGGCGGCTCCGTCGTCGTGAAGCCGCTCGGGTCCGCCGTGTCGAGCGTGGCGCGGAGCATGTCCGCGACGCCGTCGGGGTTCTCGACGGTCTTGATGTTCCAGGTGAACGCGATGAGGTCGCGCCAGAAGGACGTCGCCGCGAACATCCCGCTGGCCCGGTCGACGTCACGTGCCGTCAGGGCGCTCTCGAACGCGCGCAGCCAGGCGTCGACGCGCTCGGACGGCGTCGCCTCGGCCTGCGGGGACGGGCTGACGGTGAGGCTGGTGCTGGGGTCGGCGGTCTGGGTCATCGGCCACTCCGTCGGTCGTGGCCCTCCACGTCGAGGGCCTCATGGACCACGAGGAGACCACCGTCGAGCGGTACGGGGGAGGGGTTGCACGGGGGTTGCAACGCGGGCCTTGTGGCCCGGGTCACTTCCTGTGCACGATGGGGCGCCTGCGGAGGTGATGATGCCCGAGAGCGCCGTGCGTCCTGGCGAGGACCCGCGTCAGCGTGCCCGGATGCTGAGCAAGGTCCGGGACGTCGTGCTCTCCGGGGGAGCACCGGTCGTCGCGCCGCGCTCGGTCATCGAGCAGTCGTGGCGACGCATGCGGCAGACCGGGATCGACCCGGGCGCCCACGTCGAGATCCCCCTGCTCGACCCCGGCGAGCTGCGCCGTCGCCGCGCGGAGTCCGGCCTGGAACCGCTCCTGCCGATCCTGCGCGACCGTCTCCTGCCGGCGGCAGAGGCGGCGGGCCAGATCATGGTCGTCGTCGACGCCGAGGGCCGTGTGCTGTGGCGCGAGGGCGGCACCGCCGTCCGGCGCAGGGCGGACACGCTCGGCTTCGTCGAGGGGTCGGCGTGGGACGAGGCGTCGGTGGGCACGAACGCCATCGGTACCGCGCTCGTCGTCGACTCACCGGTGCACGTCTTCGCGGGCGAGCACTGGGCCGAGGGCCACCAGCCCTGGACGTGCGCGGCCGCGCCGCTGCACGACCCGATCACGGGCCAGCGGCTCGGTGCGGTGGACCTGTCCGGCCCTGCGCACACCGTGCACGCCAGCACCGTCGCGCTGGTCGACGCCGTGTCGCGGCTGGTCGAGCTCGAGCTCCGGGTCAAGCACGAGGAGAAGGCCGAGCGCCTTCGTGCCGTGGCGGCCCCGCTGCTCGCAGCCCTCGACGGGCCGGCGCTCGTCCTGACGCCGGAAGGGGTGTGCGTCGCCGCGTCCCGGCTCCCGCTGCCCGGGCGGGTCGACCTGCCGCGCAACGGGATCCCGGAGCACCTCGTCCTGCCGGCCCTCGGGGAGTTCGTCGCCGAGCCGCTGCCCGGAGGCTGGCTGCTGCGGCCGACGACGACGCCGTCCGAGCCGGCGGAGTCCGTGCTCGACCTGACGGCGACCCCGCCGAGGCTCACGGTGCGGACCGCCGCCGGGCAGTGGAGCCACGACCTCACGCCCCGTCACGCGCAGATCCTCGAGGTGCTCGTCCGGCACCCCGAGGGGCGGACCGCGTCCGAGCTGGCGCACGACGTCTTCGGCGAGAACGGCCGGGCGGTGACCGTCAGGGCCGAGCTCGCCCGGATGCGCAAGGTGCTCGGTCCCCTGCTGGCCCAGCAGCCTTACCGGGTCACCGGGACGGTGCGCGTGACCGCCCGGACCGCCTGACCTGCTCCGCCTCGGCTCGGAACGTTCGTCGTCGGGGCTCGCCGGACGAGAGGGCCGGCACGCGCGACGAGCGCCGCCGGGGACCGGGCCCCGGCGGCGCTCGTCAGCCGTCGTCGTCAGCCGCAGGCGACCGGCGTGCCCTTGGCGAGCTCGTAGTCCGCGCGCTCGTCGAGCAGGAGCGGGATGACCGGCTGCGCCGCCTGGGCCATCGTCACGGTGACGACGCCGCCGGTGGTCTTCGCCGTCACGCCGTGAAGGTCGAGCGTGCCCTTGACGTCGCGGTACTGCGCCGGCGTCAGCGTGTAGGCGCAGGGCGGGTCGAAGACCACCTCGCTGGTCTCCGGGAGCCGGTTGTCGGCGCCGGCGAGGTAGTACGGGCTGTCCCCGGAGGCACCCTCGGCGGCGGCCCGGGCGGCGGCCGCCGTCGTCTGCCGCGCGAGCACGTCGCCCTTCTCGCGCATGAACCGGAAGGTGCCCTGGATCGCCGCCAGCTGGCTGTCGACCCGCCGGTTGTTGCCGGCCTGGTCGTTCTCGAGACCGTCGTCGATGCGGGACTCGACGAGCATGCCGTTCACGTGCCGCAGGCCCGCCATGTTGCGCAGGATGCGCGGGTCCTCGTCGCCGGCGACCTGGGCGACCGGCTCGCCGTCCGGGCCGTTGAGGATGCCGTAGATGCCGCTCGTGAACCCGGCGCGCCGGACGGTCGGGCCGACGTACGTGTCGTTGAGCGTCCTCGCGAGGTCGTACACCCGGCTGTCGACGTTGCGGTTGCGCGGCCACAGGTGGATGAGGTCGCGGTCGTACACCTCGGGCGTGCCGCCGTACTCGTGGGCGTCGTGGAGGACGTCCGGCCGCAGGTCCCGGATGATCCGGGCGACGGACCGCGCCTCGACCGTCCGGAGCTCGAGGTGGTCGCGGTTGATGTCGACGCCCTGGCTGTTCTGCCGGATGTCGGCGGCCCGGCCGTCCGGGTTCGCCGTCGGGACGACGAGCACCGTCGTGCGGTCGAGCAGCGCGCGGGTCGCGTCGTCCGTGGCGAAGGCGAGGTCCCGCACGGTCGAGAGGCAGGCCTCGCGGCCGGCGGGCTCGTTGCCGTGCTGCAGGCACAGCAGCAGGACGGTGCTGCCGGCCGCCACCTGGGCGTCGGTCCGGCCGGGCGCGCCGATGGTCACCAGGCGCAGCGGCCTGCCCTCGCGCGTGCGCGCCACCTCCCGGACCCGCACCCGGTCGCTCGCGGCGTCGATTGCCTTGAGGAACGCGCCCTCCTCGCCGAGCGAGGTCCAGCTCCGGCCGTCGGACCGCTCGAAGCCGGTGGTCGGCGGGCTGCCGGCGGCCTCAGCCGTGGGAGCGAGGGCCAGGCCCGTCGCGGCGAGGGACGAGGTGACGGCGAGTGCTGCGATGCGTCGATGCATGGCGTGCGGCTCCGAGTCGTCGGACGAATGGGGTTCGAGCCGATCAGAGGCCAACCCTTTAGTCAAGGTTTGTGCCGAATTGAGCCGACCAGGAGGCTGTCCACAGGTCGCGCGGACGGCGTCACGAGGCCCCGACCTGTGGACGACGACGTCGCCTGTCGGCGGCGGAGCCTAGGGTCGTCGCGACGGCGTCAGGGACCCGGCGGGAGGAGGCGGAGCGGTGGGCGACGACGGTGCGGAGCGCTACCTGCTGGCGCTCGCCGGCTGGCCGGTCTTCTCGGCCGCGCGCCGCCTCGTCGTCGGCGGCCTCGTCACGTCCCGGCCGCTCGGCAACGACGTGCTGTGGGGCACGGTCGACGACGGCGACCTCCAGCGCGG
>JBQGCR010000858.1:0-3910 GCA_052038585.1 Kineosporiaceae bacterium | reverse complement strand
GGCTTGACGACGAGGACGACGGTGTCGCTCGCCGCGGCCGCCTCGGCGTTGCCCACCACGCGCACGCCGTACCGGTCCGTGAGCTCCGCCGCCCGGTCGGCGCGGCGCTCGGTGACGACGACGTCCGCGACGTCCCGCCCGGCGCGCAGCAGCCCCGACAGCAGCGTCTCCCCCATGACCCCGGCCCCGAGGATGCCGATCGTCTCCGCTGTCGTGGTCCCGGCGCCCTCGTCGTCTGCCATGTCGGTGCGGCCCTTCGTCGTCGTCGCTGTCTGCGGGCCCAGCGTACGGGCGTCAGTCGGTGCGCCGGCGCAGCGTGGCGGCGCCCGCGCCGACGAGGACGACGACGAAGGCCGCGACGACCGCGACGTCGCGCGCGACGTCCGGGCCGGGCGCCGCCGTCGTCGTGATCGCCTGCATCGCGTCGACCGCGTAGGACAGCGGCAGGACGTCGCTCACGGCCGAGAGCACGTCCGGCAGCGCGTCGCGCGGCACGAGCAGGCCGCACAGGAGGAACTGCGGCAGGACGAACGCCGGCAGGAACTGCACGGCCTGGAACTCGCTCGCGGCGAAGGCGGAGAGGAACAGCCCGAGCGCCGTGCCGAGGAGGGCGTCGACGACCGCGACGACGACGAGCATCCACGCCGGTCCGGCGACGTCGAGACCGAGGACGACGACGGCGAAGGCGCCGGCGAGCACCGCCTGGAGCGCGGCGAGCACGCCGAAGGCGAGGGCGTACCCGCCGACGAGGTCGGCCTTGGCCAGCGGCATGGTGAGCAGCCGCTCGAGGGTGCCGGACTGCCGCTCGCGCAGGGTCGCGATGCTCGTCACGAGGAACATGACGAGGAAGGGGAAGACGCCGAGCAGCGGGCCGCCGATCCGGTCGAACACGCCTGTGCCGGAGTAGATCCACGCGAGCAGGCCCATGAGGACGAGGGGGACGACGAGCAGCAGGGCGAGCGTGCGCCGGTCGTGCCGCAGCTGGCGCAGCACCCGGCCCGCGGTGGCGAGCGTGAGCCGGGCGCTCATGCCGCACCCGCGCTCGTGCCGGCCCGGTCGACGAGACCGAGGAAGGCCCCCTCGACGTCGGGCGCGCCGGTGGCGGCGAGCACGCCGTCGAGCGTGTCGTCGGCGAGCAGCCGGCCCTCGCGCATGAGCAGCAGCCGGTCGCAGCGCGACGCCTCGTCCATGACGTGGCTGCTCACGAGCAGCGTCGTCCCGCCGTCGGCCAGGCGCCGGAACAGCGCCCAGAGGTCCCGCCGCAGCACCGGGTCGAGACCGACCGTCGGCTCGTCGCGGACGAGCAGCGCCGGGGCGCCGCGCAGCGCGGCCCCGAGGCTGACCCGGCTCGTCTGCCCGCCGGAGAGCCGGCCGACGGGCTGGTCGGCGTGGCCGGCGAGGTCGACGAGGGCGAGGACGCGGGCGACGTCGTCGTCCGCGCCCGCCACGCCGAGCACGGTGGCGAAGTAGCGCAGGTTCTCGGTGACGGTGAGGTCGGCGTAGACGCTCGGCGCCTGCGTCACGTAGCCGACGCGGTGCCGCAGCCGGGCGTCCCCGGCGGGCAGGCCGAGCACCTCGACCGTGCCGCGGGAGACCTTCTGCACCCCGACGACGCTGCGCAGGAACGTCGACTTGCCGCACCCGCTCGGCCCGAGCAGGCCGACGACCTCGCCCGCGGGGACGGTGACGTCGAGCCCCGGCAGGACCGTCCGGCCGCCCCGGACGACGGTGAGCCCGACCGCCCGGACGGCGGGCGTCTCGCTGCTTTTCATCATGTGATGAATTATGCACGCGCGGCGGCGCAGGGCAAGGGCCTTCGGCCTGCCGTCAGAGCGGGGCGGGCGCCGTGAGGTAGCGCTGCACGGTCGGCGCGAGGTGGGGGACGAGGTCGTCGACCGTCGCCGACGCGAGCGGCTCCAGGCGCACGACGTAGCGGATCATGACGACGCCGATCATCTGCGAGGCGACGAGGGAGGCGCGCAGCGCGGGCTCGGGGGCGTCGACGGCCGCGGCGATCCGGCCGACGACCGCGGAGGCGATGAACTGGCCGAGCATCCGGGCGGCGTCCTCGTGGGTCACGGCCGACCGGACGAGCGCGAGGATGACCTCCCGGCCGCGCGGGGTGTCCCAGACGCCGAAGAAGAAGCGGACCAGCCGCTCCCCCACGTGCTCCCGCGGGCCGGCGACCACCTGCTCGACGATCTGCTGCGGGTGGACGGGCAGCTCCAGGGTCGCGACGAAGAGGTCCTCCTTGCCCTCGAAGTAGTGGTGGACCAGCCGCGGGTCGACACCGGCCGCCCGGGCCACGCCGCGCATCGTCGTCCCGTCGTAGCCCGACGACGCGAACTCCGCCCGCGCGGCCGCGACGATCGCACCACGGGTGTCCTCCGTGGCCGGGCGGCGGCCGCGGCGGCGCGGGGCCGGCTCGGGAACGGTCGGCTCGGGAACGGTCATGGGGCCTGTCTACCCCGCGTCCGGGGCCGGGCGCTCGCCCGGATCCACCGGCGGCGCGAGGTCGGCGACATGGGCGGCGAGCACCGCCCTGGCCCGCTCCGGCGTCACCGCGGCGGGGCGCATGACGACGTGGATCGCGAGCCCGTCGAGGAGCGCGTGCAGGCGGTCCGCCTCGACACCCGCGTCGAGCGCGGGGTCGAGCAGGCCCCGCTCCGCGAGCAGGGCGACGGACCACTCGGCGAGGCCGCGCAGCCCGCTGTCGACGGTGCGCAGGGTCGCCGTGGCGGCGTCGTCGGTCACCGTCCGGGCCGCGAGGAGCAGCCACAGCTCGGCCTCGCGCCGGCGCGCGAGGTCCAGCGGCAGGCTCTCCTCGAGCAGGCGCAGCACCGGACCGACGCCCGGACCGCCGACGTCGAGGGCCCGGATCCGCGCCGCCCCCTGCTCGACGACGTGCTCCACGGCGAAGGCGAGCAGCTCGGTCTGCGTCGTGAAGTAGTGCCGCAGCGCCGACGGCGACCAGCCCGCCTCGGCCGCGACGCTGCGCACGCTCGCGGCGTCGACACCGTCGCGCTCGACGACGCGCCACAGCGCCTGCGCCAGCTCGGCCCGGCGCGCGGCGTGGTCGACCACCTTGGGCATCCGTGCTCCTCGTGCTATCTTTTTCGTACAGCGTACTAGAAAGGTGCGCTGACCGTCGTCCGGAGGTCGTCGTGCTCGTCGCCGTCATCATCGCCTGCGAGGTCGGGTTCTGGGTGTTCCTGCTCTCCGGCCTCGTGGCGCGCTACCCGCTGCGCCGGCCGAGGCTCGGCGCCGCCCTGCTCGTCTGCGCCCCGCTCGTCGACCTCGTCCTGCTCGCCGCGACGGTGCTCGACCTGCGCGCCGGCGCGACGGCGTCCTTCGCGCACGGCCTCGCGGCGGCGTACCTCGGCTTCTCGGTCGCCTTCGGCCACGGGCTGATCCGGTCCATGGACGCGCGCTTCGCGCACCGCTTCGACGGCGCCCCGAAGCCCGCCGGCCCGCCGCGCTACGGCATGGCCCGGGCGCGTCACGAGTGGCAGGTGTGGCGCAAGGCGCTGCTCGCGTGGGCCGTCGCCTGCGGGCTGCTCCTGACCGCCGTCGTCGCCGTCGGGGACGCCTCGCGGACGGCCGAGTTCGTCTCGTGGATGCAGACCCTGACCCTCGGGCTCGTCGGGTGGCTGGTCCTCGGCCCGGTCGCGTACACCGTCTTCCCCAAGCGCGCGCCGCGGGTGCCGGTAGGTTCGCGGGCATGACGTGGACCGCGCCCGACCGGCCGGAGCCCGACCCGACGCCTGACGAGCGGACCGCGCTCGTGCAGTTCCTCGACTGGAACCGCGCGACGCTCCTGCTCAAGTGCGCCGGGCTGACGCCCGAGCAGCTCGCGACCCGGGCCGTGCCGCCGTCGTCGCTGTCCCTGCTCGGGCTCGTCCGGCACCTC
>JBQGCR010000857.1:0-1718 GCA_052038585.1 Kineosporiaceae bacterium | reverse complement strand
TGCCCTGCGGGCCGGAGAACCGCTGGCGCCCGACCGTCGCCCAGCTCGAGGCCCTCGACGAGCCGGTGGCCGGGCTCGTGATCGCCGGCCCGGCCAACCCGACCGGGACCCTCGTCACCCCGGACGCCCTGGACGAGCTCGCCACCTGGTGCGCGCAGCACGGCGTCCGGCTCGTGAGCGACGAGATCTACCACGGCATCACCTACGACGGGGACGACGCGGCGCCGGGCGCCGGCGCCCCGACGGCGGCGGGCGCGCACGAGGCCGGCGTCGTCGTCGTCAACTCGTTCTCCAAGTACTGGGCCATGACGGGATGGCGGCTGGGCTGGCTCGTGCTCCCCGACGACCTCGTCGGCCCGGTCGACGCCCTGGCGGGCAACCTCGCGCTGTGCCCGCCGACCCTCGCGCAGCACGCGGCGGTCGCGGCCTTCACCGACGACGCCTACGCCGAGGCGGAGGCGAGCGTCCGGCGGTACGCGACGTCGCGCCGGCTCGTCCTCGACCGGCTCGACGACCTCGGCTGGGCCCGGACGGCCCCGGCGGACGGCGCCTTCTACCTCTACGCCGACGTCTCCTCCAGCGGCCTGGACTCGACGACGTACTGCGCCCGCCTCCTCGCCGAGGCCGACGTCGCGCTCACTCCCGGAACGGATTTCGACCCGGTCGACGGCGACGGCTGGGTCCGCCTGAGCTTCTCCCCCGCCCCGGAGGTCGTCGCCGCGGCGCTCGACCGGATCGCCGCCTGGCGCACGGGCCTTGACGGCACCGGTCGGCGAGGAGAAGTGTCCCCCTCCTGAGGGTCCGGACTGCCCGAGGGGGTCGGTCACGATGGTGCGGATCAGGACGACGACGACGGCCGCTGCGGCGGCGGCGTGCTGCGCCCTCGCCCTGGGCGCCCCTCCGGGCGCGGCCCACGGCGCCCTCGTCGGCCGCGGCGGGTTCGACTCGACCTTCTGCCCGCCGGATGCGCTCATCTGCACGGTCGGCACGGGCGAGACCCGGCTCTCGCCCTGGCAGGTGACCCGGGGCAGCGTCGACGCCGTCCTGGACACCTACTGGCAGAACCAGTCCGGCCGCGTGTCGGTCGACCTGGCGGGCAACGTGCCGGGGACGCTGCGGCAGACGGTGACGACGACGCCGGGGACGACGTACCGCCTGACGTTCTGGTACGCGGGCAACCCCGACTGCGGACCGACGACCAAGCGGATGCGGGTCTCGTGGGACGGCGCGATCGTCGCCGTCCCGACCGCCGACACGACCGGCCGCACCCGTGCCGACCTCGGCTGGCGCCAGCGGCAGGTGCTCGTCACGGCGACCGGGGACAGCACGGTGCTCGAGTTCGCCGACCGCTCCGAGGGTGGGACCGCGTGCGGGGCGGTGCTCGACACGGTGAGCCTCGCCGCGCTGTAGGCGGCCGGGGCAGCCCCGGCGGGCGGCGCGGGCACGCGTGCCTAGGGTGAGGCCATGACCTCCATCCGCCGCGTCGCCGTCACCGGCACCGCCGGCCGCCTCGGCCCCTACGTCGCCAAGGATCTCGTCGAGCACGGCTACGACGTCCTCAGCCTCGACCGCGTCGTGCCCGAGGAGGTGCACGGCAGCCACACGACGGTCGACCTCACCGACCTCGGCCAGGTCGTCGAGGCCCTCACCGGCTTCACCGACGAGCGCGAGGGCCGGGTCGACGCCGTCGTCCACCTCGCCGCGGTCCCGGCCCCGGG
>JBQGCR010000856.1:0-3805 GCA_052038585.1 Kineosporiaceae bacterium | reverse complement strand
CACCCGCGGCGAGGCGGAGCGGGCGCTGCGCGCGGCCGCGGCCGAGGACGTCTACGACGCGCTGCCCGAGGGCTGGCAGGGCCGCCTCGACGAGCGCGGCCGCGGGCTGTCCGGCGGGCAGCGCCAGCGCGTCGTCCTCGCCCGGGCGCTCGCCGCGGACGCGCCGGTGCTCGTGCTCGTCGAGCCGACGTCGGCCGTCGACGCGCACACCGAGGCCCGGATCGCCGAGCGGGTCGCGGCGCTGCGGCACGGCCGGACGACGGTCGTCTGCACGGTCTCGCCGCTGTGGCTGCACCACGCCGACCACGTCGTCCTCCTCGACGGCGGGCGCGTCGCCGCGCAGGGCCGGCACGCCGACCTGCTCGACGACGACCGCTACCGGCGCACGGTCCTGCGGGCGGCGGACGACGACGCGGTGGCGACCGCCGGTGCGGCGGTGACCCGGTGAGCGCGCCCGTGACCGACCTGCTCGCGACGTCGGCGGACACGTGGCGCGAGCGCTCGACCGCTGGACCGGTGGTCCCCGAGGCGCTGCGCCCGCCGCCGCGGGGCACCGGTGCCCGGCGGCGCTGGCGCGCCCTCTGGCAGCGGCACGACCTGCGCCGGCAGCGGGCCGAGGCGACGTACGCGGCGTCCCGCAGCCCGGAGCGCGGCTGGCCCGTGTCCGGCAACCGGGCGGTGCTCGCCTTCTTCCGCGACCTCGTGAGCCGGCGCCGCCGGGCGCTCGCCGCCTTGCTGCTGCTCAACGGCCTCGCGGCCGCCGCGGGGCTCGTCGTGCCCCGGCTGCTCGGCGAGCTCGTCAACCGCACCGTGGACCCGGGGTCGGGGCCGGGCGTCGACACGCTCGCGCTCGCCGTCGTCGGCGTCGTCCTCGTCCAGGGCGCGATGACGTTCCTCGCCCAGCGCACGTCGACGCTCTTCGGGCAGGACCTGCTCGCGAGCGCCCGCGAGTTCGTCGTCCGGGTCATCCTCCGGCTGCCGCTCGGGGCGGTGGAGTCGGCGAGCACCGGCGACCTCGTGACCCGCGTGACCCGCGACGTCGGGACGATGAGCCGCTCGGTGCAGGTCGCGCTGCCGATGATGGTCATCTCCGGGGTGACCGTCGTGCTGTCCGTCGTCGCGATGCTCCTCAACTCCGTCGTCCTCGCCGTGCCGGCGCTGCTCGTCTTCGCCACGTGCGCCGGCGCGGTCCGCTCGTACCTTCGCCGGGCGCCGAAGGGCTACATCACCGAGGGCGCGACGTACTCGCGGATCAACTCGACGCTCACCGAGACCGTCGAGGGTGCCCGGACCGTCGAGGCGCTGCGCCTGTCCGGGACGCGGGTGCGGGCGGGCGACGACGACATCGAGGTGTCCGCCCAGGCCGAGCGCTACGGCATGACGCTGCGCAACGTCCTGTTCCTCGCGCTGAACTTCGCCTTCCAGGCCCCGCGGGTCGTCACCCTCGTCGTCGGCGCGTGGGCGTACTGGCAGGGGTGGGTCGACCTCGGGCAGATCACGACGGCGGTGCTCTACGCCGAGGCCCTCGCCGACCCGCTCGACCGGCTCATCGGCGAGGTCGACCGGCTCCAGGTCGGTGCCGCGTCGACGAGCCGGCTGCTCGGGATCGCCGAGGTCCCGCCCGACCGCACGCCCGGCACGCGCCGGCCCGCGGGGGAGCGGCTCGAGGCGCGGGACCTGCGCTTCGCCTACCGGGCGGGGCACGACGTCCTGCACGGCGTGGACCTCTCGCTGCGGCCCGGCGAGCGGCTCGCCGTCGTCGGCCCGAGCGGGTCGGGCAAGTCGACCCTGGGCCGGCTGCTGTCCGGGATCAACCGGCCGCGCACCGGCTGGGCGCGGGTCGGCGGGGTCGACCTCGTCGAGCTGCCGCTCGAGGTGCTGCGCACCGAGGTCGCCCTCGTGACGCAGGAGCACCACGTCTTCATCGGCACGGTCCGGGAGAACATCGTCCTCGCCCGTCCGGCGGGGCAGGGCGAGCCCGGGGACGACCTCGTCCGGGCGGCGCTGGCGGCCGTCGGGTCGCTCGACTGGGTCGAGCGGCTCCCGCAGGGCCTGGACACCGTCGTCGGGTCGGGCCGGCACGCGCTCACGCCGGGCCAGGCGCAGCAGGTGGCCCTCGCCCGGCTCGTCGTGGCCGACCCGCACACGCTCGTCCTCGACGAGGCGACCTCGCTCATCGACCCGCGGACGGCGCGGACCCTCGAGGGGTCGATGAACGCCCTGCTGGAGAACCGGACCGTCGTCGCGATCGCGCACCGGCTGCACACCGCGCACGACGCCGACCGGATCGCCGTCGTCGTCGACGGCCGGGTGGTCGAGCTCGGCACGCACGACGAGCTCGTCGCCCGCGACGGCGAGTACGCGGCGCTGTGGCGGGCGTGGACGAGCTGACCGGCTACGCGGCCCTCGACGACGCCGCGCAGGTCGAGGTGCTGCGGCCCGTCGCCGTCGCGGCGGCCGCCGCCTTCGGCCTCGACGCCGGCGGGCTCGAGCTCGTCGCGCACGCCTACAACACGACGTTCGCGGGCGCCGACGCCGCCGGACGCCGCGTCGCGCTGCGGGTCGGGACGAACTCGGCGAGCACGCCCGAGCACGTCGTCGCCCAGGCGCAGTGGCAGCGGGCGATCCTCGCCGAGGGGGCCGCGACCGTCGCCGAGCCGCTGCGGACCCGCGACGGGGAGTGGTTCGCGCGCGTCCCGTGCCCGGCCTTCGGCCGCGACCTCGTCGTCACCGCCGCCGGGTGGCTCGACGGGCCCGTCGCGGAGATCGACCTCCCGCCGGCGACGAGCCGCGAGCTCGGCCGGGTCATGGCGCGGCTGCACCGGCAGGCGGCCGGCTGGACCCTGCCGCCGGGCGCGGCGCTGCCCCGGATCGTCGAGCCGCTGTACGGCGACCCCGACCGGCTCGGCGCGCTCGAGGTCCCGGACCCCGCCGACCGGCACGTCCTCGACGAGACGGCGCGGCGCTGCCGCGCCGTCTTCGACGGGCTCCACGCCGGCGCGCCGCTGCGGGCCGTCCACGCCGACCTGCACGGCGGGAACCTGCTCCTGCACGGCGACGGGCTCGCGGTGCTCGACTTCGACGACTGCGGGCTCGGGCTGCCGGTGCTCGACCTGTCCGTCGCGCTGTTCTACCTGCGCGGCGGCGACCCGGAGCCGGAGCGGGCGCTGCTCGCCGGGTACCGCGAGGTCGCGCCGCTGCCGGACGTCGCCGCCGCGGACGTCGAGACCCTCGTCGCCTCCCGGCAGCTCCTCATGCTCAACAGCCTCCTGGCGACGACGACGGCCGAGCTGCGCGCCGAGGCCGCCCCGTACCTGACGACGACCCTCGTGCGGCTGCGGCACTGGCTCGACACCGGGACCTTCACCCGGGTCGTCCGGTGAGGGCACGCGTCGTCCCCACGCTCGCGTGCCTCGTCACCCTCGTCGCAGGACTGGCCGTCCACGCGGGCCCGTCGAACGCGTTCTCGGACAAGGCCGGTGACGTCCTCTACGCCGCGCTCGCCACCCTGGGCGTCTGGTGGCTCGCCCCGCCCGCGCCACGGCGCCTGCTCGGCGCGGTCGCCTTCGCGTGGTGCCTCTGCGTCGAGCTGCTCCAGCTGACGGGCATCCCGCGGGCGGCCGCGGACGTCCTCCCCGCGTCCCGCCTCGTCCTCGGCACCGGCTTCGACGCCCTCGACCTGCCCGCCTACGCCGTCGGTGTCGTCCTCGCCCTCGCCGTGGTCACGGCTGTCCGAACGCGCCGTGCATGATCACCGCCCCAGCGTGCATGATCACCCGGCTCCTGTCCCCGCGTGATCATGCAC